>NZ_CP197006.1:0-63561 GCF_056688965.1 Clostridioides sp. LIBA-2809 | reverse complement strand
ATATCTTAATGTATTAAGCTAAAAGTTAATACATGCCTCCTTCTTTAATTTCTATTGAACTACTCCACCTTAACTACCTTCGGTAACGTTTGAATGTGGAGATTCCTATTCGATAGTACTTTTGTACTAAGCATCCATAGGCTCTAAGGGCTGTTCCATCCCCACTAATCTTAATCCTTCTTTTAGTATATTTATGCTGGCATTTATATCTCTGTCATGCTGTGTATTACAGTCTGAACAAACCCACTTTCTAAGTGATAAGTTTTTTACATCTTTATTTCTATGTCCACATACACTACATAACTGACTGGATGGATATGTATTTCCTATTACAGAGATTAATCTTCCATACCAAATAGCTTTATACTCAAGTAATCTTCTAAATTCATACCAACTAGCCTCACTTATTGCACCTGCTAATTTATGATTCTTAATCATATTACTTACTTTCAAATCTTCTAAACAAATTATTTGGTTTTCTCTAATTAGTTTAGTTGATATTCGATGTAAGTAATCTTTTCTTTGATTAGCTATTCTTTCATGTATCTTAGCTATTTTAATTCTTTGCTTATTCCAATTATTACCAAACTTCTTCATCTTTGATAATCTTCTTTGTTCCAGTTTCAATCTATAGTTAGCTTTTTTTAACCATTTAGGATTTTTAAATATGCTTCCATTAGAACATATTGCAAAATCTTTTAATCCCAAATCTATGCCAATATACTTATTAGATTCCTCTAATGGTTTTATGTCAACCTCACAACACATACTAACAAAATATTTACTTGTAGATGTTTTTGATACAGTAGCATTTAATATTCTACCATTTATATTTTGAGTCACTTTAGCCCTAATCCATTTCAATTTTGGTAACTTAATTAAATTACTTTTGATAGTTATATTATTATTTACACACTTACTTTCAAAACTTCTTTTAAGATTTCTCTTACTTTTGAACTTTGGAAAACCTTGTTTATTACCTTTTTTAATTTCTCTAAAGAAGTTCTTATATGCATTATCTAAATCATCAATAGTAGCTTGCAAGCTAGTTGAATCAACTTCTTTAAGCCATTCATATTCTTTTTTAAGTGATGGAAGTTTTTTAATTAAATCATACTTTGAATGTGATTTGCCTTCCTTTTCATATCTTTCTTTTTGAAGTGCTAACATGTGATTATACACAAATCTTGAACATCCAAAAGATTTTTCTATCATTTCTTTTTGAGTTTGATTTGGATATATTCTAAATTTAAAAGCTTTCATCTGTATCATTTCTTAACCTCCTTTAGTTTATGTTAGCATATTTCAGGCTCGCATCTCCACCCTACTTACGTTGAGGATGGAGTATTTCGCCTATCTTGGATAAAACAATAATACATTTTTAGTTACAGTTATATATTAACCTATTTTTCACGAAAAATATATTATTTTTCGTTTTTAGTTTCCCAAATGCTCGTTTATTCATTTTTTGAAATAATTTATTTGAAATTAATTATTAAAAGTTTATCTTAAAATATACCAAAATATTGAAATTTAAATGTTTTATAAGATTTTTTATTTTTTATATCTACAAAGATTTTATTTTTTACACTTTTATTTTAAATTCATAAATTCCCAAACATTCGTCATTAAAAACTCCCAAATGCTCGTTGTTAAATTCCCAAACACTCGTTGTTAAATTCCCAAACACTCGTCGTTAAACTCCCAAATACTCGTCGTTAAACTCCCAAATACTCGTCGTTAAATTCCCAAATACTCGTCGTAAATTCCCAAACACTCGTTGTTAAACTCCCAAACACTCGTCGTAAATTCCCAAACACTCGTCGTTCGACCTCTGTACATAAGTAATTTCAATGTGTCCAAATCGCCTAAAATAATAAAATATAAAATAAATAAAATGTTTTTAAAATAGAATAGAATAGTAAAAGGGAAAACACAAATACTTTTCTATTCTGTACTGTTTATAAAAAAATACAAATATCTTTCTTTTATAAATTATCAAGTTATATAAACAACATTTAAATTCTCATTACTTGTAAAAACAACTTATATAAAAGACTTACTTCTCAAATAAATTTAGAAAGGCTTTTTAAAGAGTTTTAAAACGTCTGTAACGCTTTTAAATAATAAATACAATAATTTACTTTATGATAAGGACAAACTACCTTAAAATGGCAATAAAATGGAATACATAATGTATTGGATAATAATAAAGTTATATTTAATTAAATCACTCAATCTTGTTAATGAAAGGTTAATAATTCAAAAAAAGATGTGTTATTGAAAAATCGTAAAATATATAATAGTATTTTATCTAAGAGGAACTTAAAAAAAGGGGGGAAAGTAATGGATGGATCTTTTGGGGCATTAATTAAAGCATATATAATTCAGATTATATTGGTTATTTTAGTTTTTTTAATGGCTTTTATACAAAGTAAATTTAAGTTTAAAAATAAGTCTTTAAATTTTATAAAAGAAAATAATAATGTATTAAATATAGTGGGTTCAAAGTCATACTTTTTTATTTTTTGTATACCATTTTTGGGATATGTAGCTTTTGCATTGGCTATTTGGGGATTATTTTTTAATTTAAGAGGAGAATTTGAAAAAGAACATACTGAATATTTATTAAATGTAATTAAGTCTATTTACGATAAAGAAGAAGACATTAATAGACAATACAAGAAAGAGTTCAAGTTAATAGAAAGTATTTTATCTGATACTAAAAATCCTTACCACAAAATGGTAGTAGAAAATGCAATTGTTCTTGACTCATTTCTGAATGAATACAACAAGATAAAAGAATATTTTAAAACTGAAAAAGAAGATATTGATATGTATGAGGAAATAAAAATATCTCTAATTAATTTTTTAAAATGCATTTATAATATGGATAATGATTCTAAAAGAGAACTGATTTTAGATGAAAAAGAGATGTTATTAGAAGATATTAAAAAATACAATGATATGTTAAAAGAATATACAAAATTATAATATATAATTAATATTCTAGACTTCACGAATGTTAATGTTTCAAAGATTATTAAATAGATATATGAAAAAGTATATCAGTGATGAAGACTTATTTTCTCATTAGAGAGATTATTAAGGAGTTGTTATTTTAGTGAGTTGCTTAGAAAAAATAAAAGATGACTATGAGTGTATATCTAAAAAAGGCAGGGAAAAAATAAATTTTAACGATAAATATGAATTTGATTTGAGAAAAAATGAAAAAGTAAAGGCTATATTAGAAGAAATAAATATAAATAATGCAGATGATCTACTTGAATTTGGAAATACATCTTCAGAGAGTGTTATGAAAACATCTGATGAGTTGCTATATTCAATGAAAAATTATTATGAAGATGATATAAATGAAATGTTAAATAAATTAAATAAGGTAATGGAAGATTTTAATTTTGATGAGTTAAAGGAAACTAAAGAAACACATTTTTTAAAGAAAATATTTAAAATAAATAAATGTGAATTAGATAAACAAATAAATAAATCTATAATGATAGTTGGTGAAGTTGAAAAGATTTATTTAGGGTTAAAAAGATATGAAATAGATTTAAGAGAGCAATTAAAAAGTATGAATATGTTGTATGAATCAAACTTTAAATACTGTAGTAGTTTGGAGAATTATATAATAGCAAGTGAAATTATTTTAGAAAATTTAGATAAAGAATTGTCTTTAGAATTAGGAGAGACATATTCTTATGAAAGAGTAGAATTTTTAAAAAATAATAAAGAGCTCTTAGAACAAAAAAATTATGATTTAAGGACAGCACTAAATATATCATTACAAAACATAACACTAATGGAGCAAATTCAAAATTATAATTTTGATTTAATGGAATTAATAACATCTTCTCTTATAATTACACTACCCATTTTTAAGAGATGTTTAACAAACTCAATAAGACTAAAAAAACAAGAAATTTTATCAATGGAAATGAATAGTATGCAAGACTCAACAAAGGATTTTTTTATAAAGAATACAGTAAATACGTCTAATGATAATTTAAAAACATTTGATAGTCAAACTGACTCATATTCTTTAGAGCAATTATATAAAAAAATAATGTGTAGTATAGAAGAATGTAAGAAAATAAAAGTAGAAAATAAAACCAATATTCAAGATAATTTTTTAAAAGTAGAAAATTTAAAAGAAAAAATGAAGTTTCAATAGCTTTTATATTAATAAAAATAATAGCAGAATAAAAATTAGTATAAATATAAAGTGTACTTATAATTTATAGAATAACTTATAAATAAATTTATTTATAATGTTTAAAGAAAGTTAAAAATAACTTATTAATAATTTATTCTAATTTCTAATCAATTGAAGATTATAAAATAAATGCCCTTACAATCTATTTATTCAGATTATAGGGGTATTTATTTTATATAAAAAGTGACTAACTTTAAAAACTAGTACAAATAAAGTTAGTTATTTTTTCTGAAAGTATTTTAGTAAGTTAATAGCTATAATTACAAATGTAAAACAAATATATACTTTAACTAAAGTCGTTAAAATCGGTTGTACTGAAATATTTTTTATTCCTACAAACCAGATTAAAAGCAAAAGAATAATTGCCACTATATACATACATGTATTTACAATTTTTAATGTATTCTTTTTCATAAATATCATCTCCTATACACTAATCTCATATATTTGATTTTAACTAAAATTTTACTATCTCAGTCACAAAATTTATTTGATAGAAAAGTTTAGGTCAATATATGTTCTATAATTTTTTCAGAACACTTAAAAGAAAGGTTTAAAAAGGCTGATTCTCATACAATATTGAGAATCAGCTTTTAACTGTTTCTTAGGCAGCATATTTTTATAATCCTAATAAAAGTGTTATTTTTTCTTTAAATAATGTTTGTTACACAGTATATTGGTAAGTGTATGTTCCAAATCTTTGATTAGTACTTGATACAAAAGACCAATTATATTTATAATTTTGTTTTGATCCTGTTGTTGCACGATAAAGTGTTCTATGCAATGTTCCTCCAATAGCGTTACTTGCTAATACACTTACAGCACCTGAACCCATAGCTGCTATTACACCAGCTGCACCTAGAGTAGCTAGATATACTGCTATTGCACCAGCTACAACAGCAACTGTTGTTCCTTTTGACCAAGAAATTTTATTATGATAAGTGCCTTGAAGTTTCCAATTAAGTTTTGATAAAATATTAGAATTATCAAGTTGAGGATCATTTTCAGAAACTGTTTTAACTTCACCTAATTTTTCATTATCTAAATAAAAAGTTGAATTTTTCTCATTGTATGTCAATATGTTTGACACAGAATTAGTTGTGTCTGTAATTAAAATACTTCTTTGACCCTTGCTATCATAATAATATTTGTATGTATAATTTATACCTTCAATATTTATATTTTCTGTTGCGTTTTGTGAATACAGATTACTTTCATTTTCACCAGCAAAAACTTTACTAGGAATTACTGTAACTATCATAGCAAGACAAAGAGATGTTGCAATACACTGTTTTATTACTTTGTGTTTATTAGAGATTATAGTAATTGTTGATTTAAACATTTCATTAATTAAATTTAATATTTTATTCATTTGTTTTCCCTTCTGTATTATGTTTACATTTTAAATATAATCATCAAATTTTTTATTATTATCTGATTATGTTTTTTCCATTGTATTTTTTTTATTCTTCATGTAAATCCTCCTAACTATAAAAATTTAAGGTTTTAAAATTAACCTTTACACATCTATAACGTATATAAAATAGATTTCTGGACAGAAATTTTAAAAAATTTATATTTTTAAAGCTAAATGTTAAAAATATAGTTTTATAGTACCTAAGTATGATGTAAGTGGTGAGGAATATACATGTCTAATGATTTTATATGTTTTTCATTAAAAATTATGTGAGCGCGAAAGATGTCTAAATAAGTATTTATAAAATTTCCAATTTTATGTAAATAAGATTTGATTTAAAAAAATAATTTAGATAAATATGGATACAGAAAAATTTAAAAAAATAATAAAATTTTCTAAATAATAAAGTTTAAAAAAGAACAGTACAAAAGTAAGTCAATTAAGGACAAGCATCTATTAAATATAACAAAATATATAAGACATACCTAAAAAAAAGTCTTTAATAGCATGATATTACAGCTTTAGACATTAGATATATACTATAATATGATTGAGGTTATCATAAAATAATTAGAGGGGGAATTAAAATGTCAAAGATGATCAAATGTAAAGCATGTTCAAAAGAGATAGCATCTAATGCTAAATCATGTCCTAATTGTGGGGCTAAAAACAAAAAACCATTTTATAAAAGAGGTTGGTTTATAGTTGTAGTAGTATTTGTTTTATTATATGCTATTGGTACTAGTGGAAGTGGTGGAAATGATGATACTGCTAAAGGAAATGATGATGGAGCAAATAAAACAGCTAGTGTAGATAAGCCAGAAGAACCTAAGAAAGAAAAATATGAAATAGTTGGAGATATAACATCAGAAACTGATAGTATGGCAACATATATAAAAGGCGTTATTAAAAATAACAGTGGTAATGATATATCATATGCACAAGTAACATTTACTTTATATGATAAAGATGGAAACCAATTAGGTACTGCAATGGATAATATAAATGATCTTAAAAAAGATGGTACTTGGAAATTTAAAGCTATGGGAATGAATACAGATGGAGAAATTGCATCTTATGAGTTATCAGAAATAACTGGTTTCTAGATTAATAAAAAAGATAATTAGAGTAAAATTGTTTTATATTTCTCTACTTAAGTAGAAATGATGGAAAGCTATGAACTATAGAAATGAAACTCTATTTTTCATAGCTTTTTATATAATAAAAACAAGAAGATATAGAGTAATGAAAATGATTTAATGATGTAATATGTTTTATTTAAATACATTAATTAAGAGGGAGAAGCAAATGAAAAAACTATTAGTGATTTTATTATGTTTAATTGTTTCAATAGGACTAGTAGCGTGTTCTAGTGATCTAGAAAGTGATTTAGATATTGCAGGTAATGAAGATCAAACAGATTATTCAAGCAGTGAAAGTAGTAATTCGTCATATGAAAATTCTTATGACAGTACTATACCAAGCAATTCGGAAAATGATAATTTAGATAATTCTCAAAAAAATCAAGAAGAAAAGATAGAAGCATCACAATTTTTTAATGCTGTATATATTCCAAGTATCTATGATATAAATAAAATATCCTTTGATACTATACTGGGCAGAATTAAAAATACAGGCTATAAATATGATGTTGTGGAGCCAAATGAAGATACAGTAGGTAAAATAAATGTTTATGATAGTGAAACTAGTGACACAGTACATTTCTTAACATATCCAAATGAATATGGAGTAGAAGCATTAGCGCTACTTGAGTATGATAGTAATGGTAAAAGTGTTTCTGTGGATGATAAAAATCATGAAGGAAACATAGAATTTGATCCATCTGGAGGAATAGATGCACAAATAGAATTTTTATTTGGGAATGAATAAAATTAAGTTAGTATAGAAAATAACATATTATCAGTAAGATAAATATATATAATTTTAAATCATATTTTCTTTTTATGAATATTTATCATGTTATAATGCTTTTATATTAACTAAATGGAAAACAGAGTAGTTTCAAACTACTCTGTTTTTATATAAAGTAAAAATAGAAATATAAATCAAGAAAGAAGTGTATATATAATTTATAAAATAAATTATATAATAAGTTTAATAAAAATGTAGATATAAGTTTAAATATTTATGGTTTAAAGAAGAGCAACATAAAACTCCTATATAATTTAGAAGATAATTATATAGGAGTTTTATATTCATCAAAAATAGAATAAATCTTCAAATTTTTTATCTAGAGCAATACACAAAATAAGTGCTAATTTTGCAGTCGGATTAAACTGACCTGTCTCTATTGAACTTATAGTGTTTCTCGATACCCCAACCATTTCAGCTAATTGACTTTGCGATAATTTCTTTTCTTTTCTTTCTTCTTTTAAGTGATTTTTTAATACCAATTCATCATTCATATATTTACCTCAACGATGCCAAAACAAAATTAATTAATGAAAGAAGTGTTAAAATTGAACTAAAGGTTGCGAGAAAAATATGTTTTTTTTCATGTGCAAATTGATACTTTGCAATATTCTCACCAACAATAAATGTCCAAAACAAGGCTGCTACTGCATAACTTTTTTGGCCAATAAAGGCGTTAAATATTACAATGAAAAAAAATACACATGCAAAAGCAATATAACCTATTTTTCGTCCCTTATTTTCAACATACTCTAATCCTTCATCTTTCCTTGATTGGCGACTTTTATTTAGAATTTCCTCTTTATTCATTTAAAGCACCTCCTATTTAGATGCAAAGTTTACTTGGTATCTTTATTATATCATGCCAAGTTTTATTGTCAATAATTTTGAAAAGAAAACTTGGCAAAAATATGTTATAATGAATGTATAATATGTAATGTGCAACATTAAAAAATAGTTAAAATGGTTGAAAATACAGATTCTGATTTGGGATTTTATATTAACTAAGTGAAATGTAAATAAGATAATAATAGGAGTGATTTTCAATGCTGATAAATTATTACGATAGGGGTTATTTCAAACAAATTTATATTACAAGTATTCTTGTGATAATATTTTCGATAATATGTGCATTTAAGGTAACTTTTTTATTCTTATTACTTGCAGGTTTTTATCTTGAACAAACATATAAATTTTTAATAAAATATAAAAATAAACTTTATATTTCAATTACAGATTATGATATTTTGATCGATAATAAGTATATTTTTAGAGGTAAAAATGCTAAAAATCATATCAAATTTAAAGACATAGTAGGTATAGATAAACAAGATAATATTATTGAAATTTTTACGAATGAAAACTCTTATTGTATATATTTGAAAGCTTTAAGCATTGAGAGTGAAGAATATCTAATAAGTAGACTAAAATCATTTTTTTAATACCATATTCTATATAAAAAATAATATTAATATATTTCATATTAACTAAATAAAAAGGAGCTGTTGCATGAACAATTATAAATTGATGTGTAACAGCTTTCTTTCTTGTGTAGATTAGCTTATTTTTAAGAAATAAGTTTCATTATAAGTGTAACAGATAATGAGGCGCACGTAATTGATTTGAATTGTATTTGTCTGACCCCATATTCGCTGTTTATTCCGCCAAATAGGTCATCTGTTCCAAACAATTGAATTTGATTGATGGATTTAATAAAATTATAAAAAAGAAAAGGAGGATACTTTATATGCCAGATTTGAATTTGAGAAAAACTGTTTTAATTGATGCCAAGGCATCGGGCGCTATTGAATTTGATGACTTCCGTGAGTACGAGGAACTCAGATGTACATTTCCTAATGCAATTTTTATTTGCTATGGAGAAGCTATTGATCTTATAGGTACTTGTTATGCCCAGGTTGACTTTCCTATGCATGGAAAATACCGCGGAAATGAAGCACACTTTGAATTTTTGCCTGGAGAACATATTATTAAAATTACAGGAATGATAGCAATGTATTGGAATAAATCGTTTATTTTCAATCTGACTTTTCATACTGATATGGGGCGTGACGTCGGAATAAAAAATCAACAGAACGGGCGAACAGTTCAGGGGAAGCCTTTTACAATTGAATTTGACAAAGGGTATGCTTTGGCGTGTCTATTTGGAAAGACAGCATCACCAATAGAAGGTGGTAAGACTTTACCTAATTACTCATTTTTATCTGCAATAGGAGCCTATCAAAGACGTATAGAATGTATCACACAAGCGGAATTTACTGTCTATGCACAAGGAGTAAAAGCCCCTGTGGCGGAGTGGATGATGGATCACACTGGAGTATGTGCAACAGTCGGTCATTATACACCATCAGGACAATGGGTTGCTGATACTGATACTTATCGTTTTGGTTGTCATGGCAGTGTTCCAGCACCAGAGGCAAGGTATATTGAAACAGGACATGGAAGTTTGGAGGCCGCCATTATACTTGCTTGCGGTGAACCTAATGCGAAAAGAGCTAATAATGATTTTATTACACCAAGTGACGATTGTGGAATTGTTTACTTAAAGGATGGTGTATGCCATCAAATGACGAATCGCCTGATGTCAGTTACCGGAAAGGTTTTTCCTGCTGATAAAGTTTGGTGTTCCAAGTATAGCATTTGGAAATTCGGTTTATTCGGATATGGATGGACTGAATGGAGAAATTCCTGTTATTCTAAATTTGATGAAGTGTATCTTGCTGAGAAGTTTGAAGAAAATGTAAGTGCCGCTACTTTGATGTCTTCAACTGACGATCCATTGACTCAAAAACTGATATCTTTAGAGGACAAGGGTCATCAACTGGATATTGCGATTATAGAGCGTACCAAAGTGATGTTGGAAGACTGCTTTGGAAGTAATCTGAGTAAAGAAAAGACAAATTCATTGATTCAAGTTGCTTCTCAGCAAAATAAAAGTATAGATTTATTAGAAGAAATGGACGAAGAAGAAAAGAGTAAAGTCTTTGTAGAAGAAATGAAGAGTACACTTCGAGCTTTCAATGAAATTTTAGGTGCAGAGGATTTCAAAAAATTCTTTTATGTATCTCTGGATGAAATTTTAAATAAATAGAATCAAATAAAAATGGACTAGATAAGAATCTGGTTACACAGTATACTTTCAAGGTTCGGGAACAAAAAAAACAGAGTGTATCCCGTTTGAGGTTTGGGTGAGCTACACTCTGTTTTTAACAAAATTATAATTACGATATTGAATTCGATAGAGGCTATTCAAGCTAAAGACTGTAAAAGCCTTCCAGTAGGAATGAGGATTCTTCTATGAAAGATATCTTCTTGCCCCAAAGATGATGAGTGACATTTCTTACGAGTTTCAAAGTAGCAAAAATATTTAAACTATTTGCAAAGAAATCTAATCTGCGACAAAATAGTAATTGAAATATTTAATCAGAAGGAGGGTGTTCAATGGAATTGACAATGGAAAATGTGGCGGAGTACACTGAGTATATGCTTCGTGAATATTATCACCTCAACACAGAGCCGTTCTTTTCTGCATTGGATACTGATGTCATGTGGATTGGTCCAGGCAATTTGTTCGTGTTTGGTGAGGCGGCAGTAAAAAGTTACTTCAAAGATGGATTTATCATGCCGAATATAGAGATGGAGAATACTGAATTTTATGAGCTACAGCCCGAAAAAGACAGCAGTATCGTAGTCGGGCGTTTTTCCTGTCACACCGAACAGGACGCTGATAAAGTGGCAGCGGCCAATCAAAGAGTGACGATTCATTTTAGACAGTACAGCGAAAAAAAGAGTGTAAAAATAACACATATGCATGTATCAAACGAGTGGAACGAGTTGGTGGATGACGAGGTCTTTCCTTTCAAGGTCAGCGTACAAACGTATCGCTATGTACAAAAGCTGGTGACGGAAAGTGGTGTGAAAAAGTGGTACAAAAAAATAGAACTGCGCAACGACATGGGTCTACAGTATATTGATCCAAATATGGTAGTATATGCGGAAGCGATTGGTAAGTATACAGTCGTTCATTTTGTGGACAAGATAGTAACGATTAAACGGCTTATAGGCGAAGTAGCGCTATTATTCCCGGAAATCTTTTGTAGGCCACACAGGGGGTATCTGGTTAACTGTGAATTCATTGTCTCTGTGGAACGCTACAGAATTACCATGGTTACAGGCACAATGATTCCCATCCCAGAAAAAAGATATTTTAAGGTGCGGGAGGAAATTGCTGCGATTATGCAAAAGGTATGACACTTTAAAGAGGAGCATTTGGAATAAAAAATAACATATAAAAATCCAAAAAGGAGTTGAATTTAAAATTTGATTAGAAAAAAATCAATTTTAAGGCAACCCCTTTTTTACAATTAAAATTTAAAAATAACTTATTAATCGAATCATATTGTATTTATGTGGATTTGTTTGATGCTGGTTTTTGTTTTCGGCATTTCAATGTGATAACCTAGTGCTCTTCTTGACAAGTGAGCAGTTGTTAACTATAATTATAGTTAACGATTGCTCACTACATTTATTTATGGAGGTTATTATGCCAAAAAATGAAAAACGTGATACAAAGAAAGTTATTTTAACAGTTGCACTAAGATTATTTTCTGAACGAGGCTATGATGGGGTTGGTATTCGAGACATATCAAAAGAAATAGGAATACGAGAGAGTGCTCTTTATAAACACTATAGTGGAAAGCAAGATATTTTTGATTCAATTCTAAAAGACATTGAGCGTCGTTACCAAGAAGAAGTTTCTACTATCCTACCTGAAAACATGACCAATATTTTCTCAGAAGAAAATGATGTAAGAGAGGAATTATTTCGTATTAGCATTACAATGTTTAATTTCTATCTCAAAACGGAGTATGGTTCTCAACTGCGTAGAATGTTGACATTAGAACAGTATAGAACTTCTGAAGCAGGTAAGTTTTTTAGGGAATTAATAATAGATAAAGGTTTAGATTATATATCAAATGTGTTCACTAGTTTAATAAATGATGGAGTTTATATTCATGCTGATCCAATGGTAATGGCCTTGCAGTTTTATTCACCTTTATATTTGCTGTTATCAAAATACGACAATCAGCCTGAAAAATACGAAGAAGCGATATCCTTTTTAGAAAGACACATTACGATATTCAATAAAATCTATTTGAAGGAGTGATAAACGATGAAAGGAATTGGAATATTGGTAGCAGAGTGGTTTATAACTGGTTTAATTGTTTATGCAGGACTATCTGGTAAGCAAATATTATTTATTAATGGACCTAGATCAGCTGTTATTACTTTGGGAGCAATCGGATTTGCAATGTGCATGATTATGCCAACAATTGGTAAATTTATCAGCAATTCACCTGCTCACCCACTCACAATTATGGGGTATATTTTTGGTGCAATAGCATTACTAACCACAGTAACTCAAATATTCAAATGGAATATTCCTATCATCTATGACCCAAAAACTGCACTTTTTGTAGTTGCTGGATGCATTGTCATAAAGTCAATTATTGGCAGGTTTGCACTGTTTATAGTTAAATAAATGGCTGTAACGCTTTTAAATAATAATCTTAAAGATTTACTGTTTTATATTAACTAAGTGGAAAACAGAGTGGTTTAAAACCACTCTGTTTTTATATAAAGTAAAAATAGAAATATAAATTAAGAAAGAAGTGCATATATAAGTTATAAAATAAATTAAATAATAAGTTTTATAAAATGTATATATAAATTTAAATGATTTTAGTTTTCTATATTCAGTTTATTTAAGAAACTGCAATTTTTATTAGATAAGATATGATATAATAAATATATAAATATATAGTGTGCGATATTTTAAAAATAAACACTGTAATGATTGTAAACACTGAGTTGTAATGTGTTTTTGAAAAATATCAAAAAGCACTACTTGTGGCTCACTGCAATTTTTAATATTTAGTCTTGCTGAAAGTATTGAAAATGACAGATTTATTTTGGGGTTTTATATTAACTAAGTGGTATGTAAATGAGTGCCAAGAGCAAGTACTACTTTCAATAAGAGCAAGTTTTATATTAACTAAGTGGTATGTAAATATATGTGGTGTCAATGTATTTAAGATTGAAACATCAAGTTTTATATTAACTAAGTGGTATGTAAATGATGTATTTGAACTCATGTATGAAATTTTAAAAAGAGGTTTTATATTAACTAAGTGGTAAACAGAGTAGTTCTAACTACTCTGTTTTTTATTTGTAAATTTAATAAAATTAAATAAATGGTAAAAATTAGAAGTTGATTATTGCAAAAATAGGTACTATACTTGTAGTATAAAGAAGATATATATCGAAATAATACATATAAACTACGTGCGTAAAACACTTTTAAAATAATCACATTTACTTTCAGATTTAAAACTCATCTTAGGACATGACACATGCAATCAAAAATATAGACTATATCAGTTTAAAAAACTTAAAAATTGAAGAAAGAAGTCTGTTGTTTTTCAGAAGTGGGGTAATTTCAAGAATATAAATCAGAATATTTTGAAAATATGGGGGATAATTTTATGGGAGAATTAAAAATAAAATCATTAAATGAAATTGATTCCAAAGAAAACAAAATAAAAATAATAAATACTGTCACGGAAATTAGAGAAAAAGATTATAATACCTTTCTAAAAATTATGGGATATATGGAGTATTCTAAATTAAAAAATAAGGCACAATAAAGTGCCTTATTTTTTCAAAGTTTTCTGCATTAATCCTAGCACATATTCTCTTGTTTCAGAATCAACCTCATAGAAAAGTCTAACAAATTCTTCAACTTCGCTATTGTCAAGATTAAAACCTTCTAATACATCTTTGAATATTTCACCTTGTCCAGTTAGTAACCACTTTTTATTTACGTTATATTTATCGCATATGTCGTTAATAGTTCTATCTGTGACTGTTCTTACACCTTTTTCAATTGAAGATATGTGATTTTGAGAAAGATTTAAAGATTCCCCAAACTCTTTTTGAGAAAGATGTTTTATTTGTCTTAATTCTTTAATCCTAGTATTCATTTTTTCACCTCCTAGAGATACCTCTTTGAGATATTATACCATATGAAATATCTCGCTACAATGGAAAATATCTGAAAAACAAGGAAAAAAATATCTCAAAGTATATTGACTTAAATCTCAAAGGGATATATAATGTAAATATCTCAATGAGATATAAAAAATCCTTTTGAGATTAAGGAGGGGATTAAATGAATGAAAATTCTACAAATGACTTTAGTAGAAAAGAAAAGGAAAATCTTATAAAAGATGCTAGCCTAATATATGAAACCGACTACTTAGAATTTATAAAAATTAAATATCTGCTAAAAGGAATTGCTAAAGAAAAAAGAAAACAACTGTTAAAAAAAGAAAAAAGTGACAAATGTTCAATTTAAAGAAAGGTTAGAGGTGAAAATATTGAAAATTTCAGATTTTAATAGAAATCATATAGGCAAAGCAATTCAACTTCAATAAACAAGATTTGATACAAGTACAGATTGCATTATCACAGAAGTGGAAACAGGAGAAATAGTTGCAATGTACTACATGCAAGAAAATGATGATGTAGGATACAAAGTGATAACATATGAAGATTTAGAAAATGGTGATTGCAAATTAAAGCTATTAAATTAATGAATAATTTTAGAAGGGAGGTGATACAGTGAAATTATTAAGAGATATAAGAGAAAGAGACTGGTTTTGGATAGAAAATATTTTAGTTGACAGAGAAGATTTAACAATTTATGAAAAAATGATTTATATAGTCCTTGCAAGGCATTCAAACGAAGAAAGTTTTTGCTTTCCAAGTTATAAAACTATATCAGCAAAATGTGGATGTAGTGAAAGACAAGCAAAAAATGTAATAAAAAGTCTAGAAGAAAAGGGCTTGATTAAAAAAGAAAATAGAACAAGAGATAATTCAAATGAGAAAGAAAGTAACATATATCTTGTCTTAACAGCTAAAGTAGGTTGTGCATGTGATGCACAACATGTAGTGAATATGATGCACAACCCTAGTGCACCTCATGCACAACAGGTGGTGCATGAGGTGCACAGTAACAATACTAATATTAACAATACTAATTTAACTAGTAATATATATAGTCTTGCAAAGCAAAAAGAAGATAAAACAAATGACAAAGATATACATAAAAGAATTATTGATTACTTAAATGAAAAAGCAGATAAATCTTTTAAGAGCACAACTAAGAAAACTAAATCTCTTATTGACGCAAGACTTGCAGAAGGATTTGTTGAAGAAGATTTTTACAAAGTAATAGATAATAAAGTCCACACATGGTTAGAAGATGCTAAAATGAGCGTCTATTTACGCCCTGAGACGTTATTTGGCAACAAGTTTGAGTCTTACTTAAATGAAGTGCCTAGGATGGCTAAAAATGGAAATGAGAGTGTCAAACAAAATAAAGAAGTGAGTAAAAATAAATTTGCCAATTTTGAACAAACATTTACTCAGTATAGTAACAAAGAGTTAGATGAAATTATAAAGAAAAGTCAAAAGGCAAAGTTTGAAAAATGAGTAAAGAAAAGAGGAAGTTTTATAAAGTAGTAAATTTGAGCAAAATTCAATATTGAAAAATATAGAAATTCAATATTGAAAAAGGGTCATTTTTCAATATTGAAATTAAAATTTGACAAAGTATTGAAAACCAATATTGAAAAAATTTAAAGAATATAGCAATTGCAATGCCTATAGAAGACGATTACATTACGCAAAAAACACAGGTTTAAAGAAGTTGTCAAAAACCATTAAAAAAATGGTAATGGGAGAGAGAAAAAATAAAATTAAAAAGTTTCATAAAAACGTTATTAAATTATAGCTAAAGTTTATTAATTAATTTCCTCGTAGGAAAAATAACCTTTAATAGAAAGAGGTACAAAAATGAAATTAGAAAATATGTCAAAAGAACAAAAAATAGCTATCCTTCCTATAAATGAAGCAATAGAAAAAACTAAAGAAGATGAAAAAGATATAAACAAATACTTAAGAGAAATAAAAAACTGTAAAGAAATAAAAGTAAAAATTATAAGAAAAAACGGAAGCAAAATAGATGTTACATTTGTAAATAAATATATGAAACAGTGGTTGGATGAAGAGATTGAGATTTTGATTAATGTCATGAAAAATGAGGTTGTTCAGTTAAAAAAAGAATTGCTTAAAATGAGAGAAGCAGGTGAGAAAAATGAACAGAATTAGTATCACACAAGCACTAGCAAAGTTTGATAGTTTACTAGATAAATACGATAATTTTCCAAGCTATGTGTATACGCTTGAGTATAGAGGTAAGTTCTATGAATGGATAAAACAACTTGAAAGAAAAAATGAACTAAAAAAATTTAGGATAGTTAATGCTATAATTTTTGAGCTAAATGGAGAAGAAGCACCATTTTGGAATTAAAAAATGCATTAAGGAAGGAGAGTACATGATATTTAACATTGTAATTTTGATATTATGTTTTGATGCAGTCTTCAGCATTAGAAACAATATCAGATTAAGAAAAAGCATTAAATTAATAGATCAAGATGTAAAAGAAATTAATAGTTTTAAAAATAGTTTATATAAAAGTGCTAATTCATCATTAAATATTGCAGTCAGAATAAATAGAGTTTTTAACGACGTAACTAAGACAGTAGAAAATACTAAAAAGATAGAGAATGAATGTCAAAAGATATATGAGCAATTAAAAAAAGATATATAAAAAGGGATATGGTTCATGAAGAAAATATCACATATGAACATATTAGAAAAAACAGAATTCATTAATAAAATAGCATCAGAAATAAAATCTGAATCTAAGTCAATGAGTAGATATGAATCATTATTAAAAGCAACAGAAGTAGTAAAAGAGATAGAGAAAAGAGAAGAAATCATGTATGAAAAATAGTAGTAAATAAGAATAGAAAATACGAAGAAAATGGAGAAAAAAACTTTTGCAAAAGTTAGAGCTAAAACTGTTAATTCACTCGATTATAAGCAAAAGGAAGAAAATAGCAAAGATAAAGATAAGGAGATTGGCTTTCAAGTATTAAATGACGAAGATATACCATTTTAAGAGGTGATTATATGAGAAGTCTGGAAGAAATAAATAAATTAGTTGAAGATAATATAAATCTTGTACACTTTATTATAAATAAACATTTTAAATGTTTTCTAAGAAAATATCCATCTTTGAAAGAAGATTTATTTCAAGAAGGCTCTATAGGATTGTATAAAGCAACATGCTGTTTTGATGAAAATAAAGGAACATTTTCTGCAATAGCATGGCCATATATATTAGGGCATTTAATGAGATTTACAACTAGATATGTTAAAAAACATTATAGAAATGATATAGATAGTTTTGAAAAATGTATCTATAGGAATGCTTATGGTGAAGAAATAAGAATAGAGGATAGATTAGCTGGTAATGAAAGTATAGATATAGAAAGTGTTCATGTTATTAAATCTTGCATAAAAAGAAGTGAGATAAAAGATATACAGAAAATAGTTTGTTTAAGAGAAAGAGGATATACTCAGGAAGAAGTAGGTAAAATGCTTGGAACTAACCAAATAACAATATGCAGAAGATTAGGAAAATTAAAATCTGAAATTAATATACTAGGAAAATAATATAATAATTTAAGTTTATTGGAGGTAAAATGAAAACTAAAATAATTGGTGGCAGAGAAAATGAATGTCCAGTATGCGGTGGAAGTGTATTTAAACTTAAAACAATCATAGGAATAGTTTGGCAATGCAAAGACTGTGGTTGTATGTATCAAGACTTTGAATGTAAGAAAAATTAAAGGAGGAATTTAAGATGGAAGAAAATATGAAAAGCCTTATTGAACATAGTGAAAATATAAAGAATTTGAAGGAAAGCATGGAAAGTACAATAGATGAGTTAATTAATCTAAATGTTGGTAGTAGTGGAATTGATGTATATAGAAAAATTATGCAAGAAGAAATACATAAAGAAACTATAAATGTATATAAAGATAGTAAAGAAATAATTATTATCAAGAAAAGAGAAGAAGAGCAAATGTTAAAGAATATAGAAAAAAATGAAAGTAAAATTGAAGATTTTTTTAAGAAAATAGACTTTGGTAATAAGTAAAATTCAAAAAAGAAAGAGGAGCATTACTTCATGCTCCCGCTTGTCAAAATTCTAAAGTTGTCATCACAAAATCATTATAACATAAATGGGAGTGTGAAGTAATATTGGCCAATAAAAAAGATATTTTGTTCAGTAGTGCAGAGGGCAAGTTATATAGCTATAAAAAAGCAAAAGCAGAAATTGAGAAGATAGGTATTGATATAGAGATAATAAAGAATGGTTATAGAGGATGTAGTAGTATTGAAATTAGAGAAAAATCAAGTAGAACGTATGACACTAAAAGTGTAGTTGAGATAGAAGTTGAAGAGAAAGAAAGGAAAGTATCATTAAAAGAAAAAGAAAAAAGGCATAAGGAATTGTTAGTTGAGAAAATAGACAATGCAATGAAGATATTAAGTGAAGAAGAAAAGAAAATAGTTCAATATAAGTATTTTTCAAATAATAAGACATCTTGGGAATATGTTGGTAGAATGATTGGATTTTCAACAAGTAAGTGTAAGCAGATGAGGATAGAGATTATAGATAAGATAAAAGGATTACTTTGAAGTTTTGTCATTATGAAAAATATGGTAAAAAGATTGTCGATATTAAAAAATTTGTCCCTTCCTATGATAATATAATAATCATGGGAGGGGATGTTTTAATGTCAAAGGAATATTTATTTTCATCTTGTTTTTATTTTATGATATTTACAATAGTAATTTTATTTTTATTTTCAAATAAGAGAGATGATAAATTGCAAATACTAAAAAAGCTTGTTTTAGCAATTGTAGTTTCAATGGGTCTGTTTTCTAGTTTTTATTTAATTTTTGGAAATTCTGTAAATTATAATGTAAATGAAGTAGGTGTAGGTCTTTCTATATTTGGAATGTTAGCTACTGTTTGGGTTGGATTGAATATATACAATTTAATTGAGAAAAAAGAAGTTGATGATTTAAAAGAAGAGTTAAGAAATAGTTTAGAGAAAATAAATGAATTAAGAAAAGATTTAATGGAAAGTAAAGATGAGATGGATAAAAAGTTATATGATGTTGAAAAAACTAACTTTATTCAAAATACTTTTACTATGTGTAGTATGAAAAAAAATAATAATGAAGAAATTAACTATATTAATAGAGTTATTAGAAAATATCCAAATGAAAAAGCAGGATATTTATATAGGAGCTTTTTGTATACAGAAGAAGAAAAATATGAAGAAGCACTAAATGATTTTAATAAAGTAATAGAAATAGATGATAAATATGTAGATGCATATTGTGATAGAGGAGTATTATATGCAAAGAAAGAAATGTATGAAAAAGCATTAAATGATTTTAATAAAGCAATGGAAATAGATGATAAATATGTAGATGCATATTGTAATAGAGGAATATTATATGCAAAGAAAGAAATGTATGAAGAAGCATTAAATGATTTTAATAAAGCAATGGAAATAGATGATAAATATGTAGATGCATATTGTAATAGAGGAATATTATATGCAAAGAAAGAAATGTATGAAGAAGCATTAAATGATTTTAATAAAGCAATGGAAATAGATGATAAATATGTAGATGCATATTGTAATAGAGGAATATTATATGCAAAGAAAGAAATGTATGAAGAAGCATTAAATGATTTTAATAAAGCAATGGAAATAGATGATAAATATGTAGATGCATATTGTAATAGAGGGAATGTATATTTAAATAAAAAAATGTATGAAGAAGCGCTAAATGATTTTAATAAAGCAATAGAGATAGATGACAAAAACATAGATACATATTTTAAGAGATTCGCATTATATATGGATAAAGGAATGTATAATGAAGCAATAAGTAATCTTAGTAAAGTAATAGAAATAGATGATAAAAATATAGAAGCCTATTATACTAGAGGATTAGCATATGGAGACAAAAAAATATATGATGAGGCAATAAATGATTTTAATAAAGTAATAGAAATGGATGATAAATATATAGAGGCCTATTATGCTAGAGGCATTATATATGGATATAAGGAAAAGTATAATGAAGCATTAAATGATTTTAATAAAGTAATAGAAATAGATGATAAATATATAGAGGCCTATTTCAGTAGGGGAGCATTGTATGTAGATAAAGAAATGTATGATGAGTCACTAAGTGATTTTAGTAAAGTAATAGAAATGGATGATAAATATATAGATGCCTATTTCAGTAGAGGAGTATTGTATGAAGATAAAGAAATGTATGATGAGTCACTAAGTGATTTTGGTAAAGTAATAGAAATGGATGATAAATACATAGATGCCTATTATATTAGAGGAAATATATATAAAGACAAAGAGATGTATGAAGAAGCACTAAGTGATCTCAGTAAAGTAATAGAAATAGATGACAAATATATAGGCGCATATATTAGTAGATGTGACTTATACATAGAAATAGGAAATCTTGAAAAGGCATCTTGTGATATTGAAAAAGTACTAGAATTAGATAAAGATAATGAAAAAGCATTAGAATATAAGAAGTTAATAGAATCAAAATTAAGTGAACAAAAGAATGATTAATCAAGTAAAAATATATTTAATAAGAATGACTTAGAGTTTATGCTCTAGGTCTTTTTATATTTATAGTAAGTTTATTTTACAAATACACATAAACAAAAAGGGCTAATAAATACTTAGCCCTTTTTGTTTGTATTCAAATTGCTACAATAAATGACTAGTAAAGCTTTGCTAGGTCTCTGGACATAAAAAAATGTATTCCTGATGCACTTTCATGCCATCTATCTTCATCAAATTCTGGAACTTCTAATAATTTATTAGTTTCATAAATAAAATTAGGTTCTCTATTTGACCACGCCTTATCTATAACTTCATCATCATCTTTAGTTACAATTTCAAGAACTTTAGCTTTGCTAGCTCTACATCTATATGTAGTTGCAGAATTTCTTTTTGCTTCTTTAGGTATTAATAATTTTACAATTACCTGTTCTTTATTATTGGCAATTGCTTTTTTAAATCCAATAAATTCTCCTTCTTCAGGACATATTTGAAAAAAGAACATAGTATTTTCATTTACTTTTACATCTTCCAGTATTGCTTTATGTAAATTAGCCTGAAATAAATTTACTTCTCTTAAATTTGTTTTTGTTAACACTGCACCTCTTAAATCAGCATTTTTCAAACTTGAATATCTAAAATTAGCACTTGTTAAATTGCTATTTGTGAAATTAGAGTGATACAAATTAGCTCTTTTTAGTTCTAATCCAGATAAATCTAAATCTGAAAAAGATGGCCGCACTCCTATCTCATTATTTTTTAACCATATTTCATGTTTTTGGATTAAATTATCTAACTCATTCTGTGTTAATTTTTTCATATATTATCACCTTAAATTCTATTTTTTTATACTTTAACATATTATCAAATTTTATGCTACATTACAAAACTTCATATAGTATATGGGTTATTATAAGTTAAGCTTTAATATATAGTTGAAATTAAATATATAAATGTTATAAATTTTCATAAAGAAATTTAAAGACTATCTACCTAAAAAATGTAATAAAATAAACAATCAAAAATAGTGTAAAAAACAATACTTTTTGTTAATATTAATAGATAAAGATAAACTAAGGTGGTGATTAAACTGACAATAGAAGAATACAAAAATAAATACTCTACTGGAGATAAAATTATACTTTCCTTAAAGAGTTTTGATAATAAAGAACTATACTATCATGAAACTTATAACATATTAAATTCAATAGATGAAATAGATAGATTAACATCAAGTAAGATATTTAAAATAATAGAAGATAAAAATGATTTAGCCTTAGAGTCTTATTATTCTAGTGTAATAGAAGGTGCCTTTTCAACTAGAAAGATTGCAAAATCTATAATTAGAGGAAAGATGAAACCAAGTAATAAAAGTGAGTATATGATTTACAATAATCATAGAGCCTTAGAATATGGATTAGATAATTTAGATAAGTTATATAGTCACAAATTTATATATAATTTACATCATATATTAGGTGAAAACTGCTTAGATTCAGAAGAATATGAATACAGAACTGAAAAAGTATATGTATGTGATTCAAAAGGTGAGATTATACATACAGGACTTGATCCTTTGAAAATACATGACTTTATGGATGAATTAATAGATTTTATGGAAAATAGCAAAGTTAGTGATTTAATTAAAAGTGCTATAATTCATTTCTATTTTGTATATGTCCATCCTTTTAGTGATGGTAATGGAAGAACATCAAGAGCCTTATCTTATCTATATTTAATTGATAAAGGATATGATACTTTCAAGGAGTTTTCAATATCATATATGATATCTAAAAACAGAACTAAGTATTATAAGGCTATACTAGATGTGGAGAATAAGGGATATAATTTAACTGTATTTATAGAGTTCATGCTAAAGTCAATAATACAGTCTATAAATGAAATGAGAGACATGCATGATAGAAAGTCTTTAGAGAGTGTATTAAAAGAAGAGTTGTTTGAAAATGATATTACTCTATCAGCAACAGAAGAACATATATTAAAATATATTTGTAGTAAAGATAACTACTCTATGACATTGGAAAATTATATTAAAAAGAATAAAAGTAGATACTTAAAGGCTGGAATAAAGGAAATAGAATTAGTTGACCAGTTGATGGAAGTGTTTAATAATCTTGAAGAGATAGAACTTTTATCAAGAGAAAACGATGTATATAAAGTTAATGATAAGTACTTAAAAATGCTTGATATAAATTAAAAATTTATCATAAAATATTTTAATAAAGAAATGAATCCTTATAATAGAGGATTCATTTTTTTATGCTATTTATAACAGATGTAAAAGTAAAACATGTTCTTAAAAAGTTCTAAAAAACTTTGATTTATATAGATATTTTGTAAAAAATGATAAAAATACAAATGAATTTGTGAATTAAAAATTTAAATTGACAATTATAATTAAATGGAATATTATGGGATTATAGAAGAAATAGTAATCATTATTAATATTGATATTGCTGATAAGTATTTAAATCTCAACAATATATAATATAAATATATTTATATTTTAAACAAGGAGATGAATTACATGAAAAATAAAAATGTTTTGACAACGAGTTATGGAATTCCTGTAAGTGAGGATAATGCATCTATCACTACATCAAAAAAAGAAGGATATACTATGTTACAAGATATTCATCTTGTAGAAAAATTGGCTCACTTTAATCGTGAAAGAATACCAGAAAGGGTTGTTCATGCAAAAGGAGCAGGTGCAGGAGGATATTTTGAAGTTACAAATGATTTATCTAAATATACTAGAGCAGATTTTCTATCTGAAGTTGGGAAAAAAACAGAAGTATTTGCAAGATTCTCAACTGTGGGTGGTGAAAGAGGTTCAGCCGACGCAGAACGTGATCCAAGAGGATTTGCAGTTAAATTTTATACAGAAGAAGGAAACTATGATATAGTTGGTAACAATACACCAGTATTTTTTATACGCGATGCAATTAAATTTCCAGATTTCGTACATACACAAAAAAGAAATCCTCAAACAAATTTACCAGATCCTAATATGTTTTGGGACTTTTTATCATTAACTCCAGAGTCAATACATCAGGTCAGTATATTATTTTCTGATAGAGGGACTCCACAGGACTATAGACATATGGATGGTCATTCTAGTCATACATATATGTGGTACAACAATGATGGAGAATATGTTTGGGTGAAATATCACTTTAAAACAAGACAAGGTTGGAAGACATTTACATCTCAAGAGGCAGAAGAAGTAAAAGGAAAAGATACAAACCATGCAACTAAAGATTTATTTGATTCAATAGAAAATGGTGATTTCCCAATTTGGGATTTATATGTTCAGATAATGTCACCAGAACAAGCAAAAGAATATAAATTTGACCCATTTGATGTTACTAAAGTTTGGTATCACTCAGATTTTCCATTAATACCAGTTGGAACAATGACATTAAATAGAAATCCAGAAAATTACTTTGCAGAAGTTGAACAGGCTGCTTTTGCACCAAGTGCGTTAGTTCCAGGAATAGGGGTTTCTCCAGATAAATTATTACAAGGAAGAATTTTTGCATATGAAGATGCTCATAGATATAGATTAGGTGCTAATCACCATCAAATAGAAGTTAATTCTCCAAAGAATTCTAAAGCAAATACTAATCAACGTGATGGAGCTATGAATATAGATGGGAATGGTGGAAGTTCACCTAATTATTATCCAAACACTGTAAATGGTGCGCCTAAACCAGATATTTCATTTGCACCTCCTCAAATAGAAGTTCAAGCTATACTTGATAGACATGCTAGGCCTTCAGAAGATGTAGATTTTATACAAGCAGGAGAATTGTATTCAAGAGTTTTAAGTGAAGAACAGAAATCTAATCTTATAAATAATATATCTAATCATTTGGGTAATGCTAGAGAAAATCTTCAATATCGCCAAACAGCTCTTTTCTATAAAACTAATGAAGAATATGGAACAAAGATAGCTGAAAAATTAGGATTAGATGTAAAAAAAGTTAAAGAGCTTGCAAATATGAGTCAAAATGAAAGAGTAAATGAAACATTGTAAAAGGATATAATTTATGTTAAAGTTCATAATACAATCTATAAATTTATGGAATATAAAAATAAAAAAAATATATACAATATAATAATAAGCCCTCTATGGATTGCTCTTAATTGAGTTTTCTTAGAGGGTTTTGTTATTTTTCATTCTTAAAATAAAAAAAGATTTTTATTTTGTCCAAAATCCCTTTTATTATGCGTTGTATATATAAATAGACTTATAAGGAGGGACAAATTATATGATATTAAATAAAAATATTATGAAATAAGACAAGGTTTGATTATGAAGTTATATAAAAAGATTATTTTTAATATAACTAACAGGTTATATGGCAGTGTTTGTAGAATAAATATTTAAGTAAAGGTGGTAAAATATTATGTTAAAGAAAAAAATAATAAGTTTTTTAATGGCAGGAATTTTTGTTTTGTCTAGTGGATATAATTTGGTTTATGCATCTACTTTTGAAGAAAATGAATACAAACAAGAACTTGTTGACGAAAACGAATTTACTATTATTGATAGTAATGAAAATGAAATGATTGTAGATAAAAAAGGTAATAACACTTATGTTTCAACAAAAGTTACACCTGGTAGTTGGAAAAATGTTAAATATATAGGTCAAAAATCACGTAAACTAAGTTCTCCTTATACAAGAGAAAGAATTATCCAAACTATTCAATGGGGATTAGGTTATCTTTCTGGAGGGTCATCTTTTTTATTAGGTTTAGCTGAGAGTATTTATAGAGAAAAAGTATATGATATTACTAAATATGGAGGCGTATATACAAAAACATACTATAGAAGACAAATAACTGACATTAGAAATAGTCATGCTAATGTTCCTGTTCCATACAGATATGAATATGTTACATATTTTTATAGCTCATCTAACTTTAAAAAAGTTGTGTATACTGAAAGAGTAGGAGATGGTATAAAACTAGCAAATAACTAGGAGGGAATATATGAATAATAAGAAAAAGGCATTCTTAATTTCTGGCTCTATAAATGTAATTTTATTAATCATTGTTTTTGCATTGTTTAGTTATAATATTATAGAAAATAGTACAAGAAATATGATAATAACTGTGATTCTAATTTTTATTTTTGAAATTATAAAAATAAAGATACTAGAGAAATATTATAATCTATAAATAAGAAATATCTTTCCTAAGAGCATATTGTAAAGTATGCTCTTAATTTAGTTATATAGATTTAAATGTAAATAATGTCTTTTTTGTAGACGATTTATGTACGATTTATGACCGATTTGTGTACAATTTATGTCTTTTAATCATGATAATATTGTATTATGAAAAAATATATTTAATAAAAAATGGCTTGGGATTTATATTCTAGGTCTTTTTTTATACACAAATTCAATCATTAGACTAGGAGGGCGTAGTATGTTGAAAGTTTTGCAAGAGAAAAATATAAGGATGATATGGTCAAAGGATGGTAGTGAGGTTTGGTTTAATGCAAATGATGTAGGAGAAGAATTAGGCATAGTAAATATTCGTGATACGTTAAGAAATATAGATAGAGAATATAAAAAGAAATTTAATGAGTCTACTGTCGGAGATTCCGACACTAGAAATTTTAAAAGTAAATTGCCAAACTTTGGTACCATATTCATTACAGAAGAAGCAGTATATAATATGTCATTTAGAAGTAATAAACCAGAAGCAAAACTATTTACAAAGTGGGTATCTAAAGTACTTAAACAAATTAGAATACATGGTTATTATATTGCTACAGAAAAAGACCAAGAATGGATAAATATAAGAACAGAATGCAAAAAAATAAGAAGAGATTTCACAGATGAAATTCAAGAGTTTGTTTATTATGCTATTAGTCAAGGCGGTAGTAAGCCTCAAACGTATTATAAACATTTCACTGAACTTGTAAGAAAAAAACTAGGAATACCAAAAGATGTAAAAAGAGATGAATTAAATCAAAGTGAATTGTTTGATATACAAGCACTGGAAAGAGTTATATCTATGAAGTTGCCTAAGTTAATAGATAAAGATATGAACTATAAAGAGATATATAGGAAAATTAAAGAATTAATAGATATAATTTAATGCTATCTAAATAGATGGTATTTTTTTATGCAATAAAACAAGTATTTTTAAAAGAGGTGTTTGAAATTAAACGAGATATAACAGAGGAAATTTTAAGTGCTTCATATATACCAGATAATCTAAAGTATTATGACAATGTAATGAGAGAAACTCCAGGTATGTATGGAAGGGAATGTTCTTTAGATTTTATAAAGAAAAAACAAGAAAAACTCCTGAAACTAAAAAAGAAGGTTAAAAGTAACTATCGTTCTAAGATTGATAAGTTAGATTTGTATTTAAAAGTTTTAGAAGAAAGTATAATTGATGAATCTGATCATGTTGAATTAGTTACGTTTAAGTTATATTTACAGTTAGAAAATGTAGTGAAAGTAACTAGAACTGTAAATGACTTAGGATTTAGAATAAAGACCAGTACTTATTCTAAAGAGAGAAGATACACTACAAATGATATAACCTCTATAATTACAGATTCTTTTGCTAATGTAGATGAAGATTTAAAAATGTTAGTTCAAGAGAGACAAAGAAAAAATTACTATGGGAATAAGGAGTGTTTTTAATGAATGGAAGCACATAAAGGACAAAAAGTTAATCCTATAAAAGATATTGAAGATGTCTTTAGACTTTTAAATTTTTTAGAGGAGTGGAATGAAAGAAATTACTTGTTAGCTCTATTTGGAATGTGTACTGGACTTAGAATAGGGGATATATTAGCACTTAAAGTTGCAGATGTAACAGATGTAAAATTAGATAAAAAAGGGAAGAAGATAAGAGTATCTAAGGATTGGATTAGAGTTATAGAAGAAAAAAGGGATTATGATAGAGAAGTTTTCTTATCTGATGTAATAAAGAGTGCTATAGAAAACTATACTCAAGATAAACCTGGAGAGGAGTTCTTATTTAAAAGTGGTAAGAGAAAGAAGTTTAATAGACCTATTCAAACAAGGCAAGCAGGAAGAATAATAAAAGGATCAGCAAAAAAGGTAGGAATAAAAGAAAATGTTGCAACACACTCTTTAAGAAAGACATTTGCAAGACATATTTATGATGAAGAAGAAAATAAGACTTATGCTTTAGAACTTATAAGAAAAATATTAGGTCATAAGACTATAGAAATGACAAGGAAATATATTGGAATAGATAAAGAAGAAGAAGTTAAAGCGATAACTAAATTTACTAATAAATTGAAGAAGAGGAAAAGAGTTTAGAAATATCCTATATTATATCTAATATTTATGATGTTACGTTTTTCAACAATAGGACATTATATAAATTTAAATAGCCTTAATGATAGAATTTGCAAAGAACAGGATAGTTTTATTAATAAGTCTGAAAAACACTATTAAAGGACATTTATACGAGGAATTTAAGATAATGTATAAACATAAAAAATGAAGCAAAGGAGTGATTGTTTGAATGACAAAGATGTTGAAATAGTTAATGATAGCTATAAGAGGTTAAGAGAATTATCAGAAGATGAGTCTAATGCAGTATATCTATTGATTTCAGGGCTGACAGTAACAGAGGTTGCTAAAGCAATTGGTGTTACTAGGCAAACTATTTATAACTGGATGAACAGAGAGCATATTAGGAAAGAAATTGACAGACGTAAACAAGAGCTAACAAACCAAGGAAACTTATTGATATTAAAGGATTTAGAAACTTATATCAATAACATCAAGGAATTAGCTAGTGATAAGAGTGATAAGAGGGTTATGCTAGCAGCTAATCAGTATCTTATAAATCGTATCTATGGTACTCCTACAAATACAATTATACAAGCAGAAGATGATAGTGGTGGTATGGGTATGGATACAACAGAAATAGAAGCAGCCATAGCTAAGATAAGAATAAGAACAAAAAAGTAATACTTAATACTCATTAATTTTAATTAAAAAAACTACCATTTTATAGATATTTGATGTAAAAATAAAGCATGGTACAAATTTACATTATAAACTATCTACTTTGGTGTAAAAATAAAATTAAAATCTTAATTAATTTACAAAAAGAACGATAAGTCTTTGACTCTAATTTTACATTTATGCTATAATATTATTTATAGAGTAAACATAGGTGGAGGGGTCAAAGATGGTAGTAGGTTATATGAGAGTTTCAACAGCAGAACAAAATGAAGATAGACAATTAGTTACAATGAAAAAGCATAATGTAGAAAAAATATATCAGGAGAAAATAAGTGCCAAAGATACTAAAAGAGCACAACTAAATGCAATGTTAGATTTTGTAAGAGAAGGAGATACAATAATTGTACATGATTTTAGTAGACTTGCTAGAAGTACTAAAGACCTATTAGAAATAGTTGAGCTCTTAGAAAAGAAACATGTAAAGTTAATTAGTGATAAAGAAAATTTAGATACAAGTACACCTACAGGAAAACTTATGCTTACAATGCTTGGTGCAATATATGAATTTGAGAGAACAAACATGCTAGAAAGACAAAGAGAAGGTATCGCTATAGCTAAAGAACAGGGTAAATACAAAGGACGTAAAGAAGTTAAGATAGAGAACTTTGGTAGTTATTATGATAGATATAAAACTAGAGAACTTAATAAGACTCAATTGGCTAAAAAATTGGGAGTAAGTAGACCAACATTAGATAGATTAATAAAGAGCCATGAGAGTAACTAAGAAGAGCAATATATATGCTAAGTTAATTTTAGTGGGGCAAATTCATAGAATTATGCCCTTTAATTATGTCTGAAATAATTATAAATAACTGTTTTTAAGTATAGGGGGTATCCTTCTATTTCAAAAAAAGTATTTTTTATAGAAAATAAGTTCTGGAAATTTTCTAGCAAAATTTAAAAACCAGAGATACATCTTGAAGAAGGTGATTTTATTATAGAAAAAATTATATTGTTCATTTTATTAATTATATTATTAACTGAACCTAAAAAGAAAATAGAAGAGATAAAAGGATGTAAATACCAGTGGATAATTTAGAAAGAAATATACAACTTATATTTAGTTATCTAGCAAAGACTTTTATAAGAAATGGAGCAGCAATAAAAGATGCTGAAAATGAAGCAAATGTACTTATAAAGTCTAATGCAAATAATCTTTTTGGTGTTAATGGTCTTGCCTATCAACTTGGGAAAATAAATTTAGAATTTTTCTGTATGTACTTTATGCAAGATACCTATCTGCCAAAGGAAGATAATGCTGCCGCACCTATAGCTAAAGTTCATCATGAGTTATGGGAAGATATACAAGAATCTATAATTGGAGATGGATCACAACAATTAGGAAGAATTTATCCAAGAGGTACAGGTAAAAGTGCATTTGGAGATTTGGCAACAACTGTATGGTCACACTGTTATAAACATAAAATGTACACATTAATTTGTTCAGATATAGGTTCTACAGCAGAAAAATTTGTAAAAGATATAAAGAATGCTTTACTTGAAAATGAGTATATCAAAAAATCATTTGGAGTACTTTTAAATGACAATGATAGAAAATACATTTGTAATAGTACTCAATTAGAATTAACTAATAAAACCTTTATTGAAGCAATATCATCTTCATCACCAATGAGAGGAAGAAAATACAATAATAATCGTCCTGATCTTATCATACTTGATGACTATCAGTCAGAGGAAAATGTTAGAACAGAAGATGCTAGAGAAAAAAAGTTTAAAAGATTTTCTGATGACGTAAAATATGCTGCTCAAAAACCAGTAATCAGAAATGGTAAAACTATAAAAAGAGGAACTACATTTATAGCACTGGGTACTTTACAACACAAAGAATGTTTCTATAGTAGGCTAAAGAATTTGCCAACATGGAAGTTTAAATGCGAAAAAGGAGTTTTAGTTGATAATGTAGATGAATTATTTAACTCTGGATTATGGCTAAAATTTAAAGAACTATTATTTGATTTTAAAAATACAAATCATCTTGAAGATGCTAAAGAGTTTTACTGGGATAATGAAAAAGAAATGAAATTTCCTATATTGTGGCCAAGTTTTTGGGATTGTTTAGATATGGCTTTAAGTTATTATGAAAACCCAACCTCTTTTAAACAGGAAGTACAAAATGATGTAAATTCAATAGGTGAAAAATGGTTTAAAACAGTAAGAACTGAATCTAGGGAATGTATTGAAACACATAACTTCAAAAAGACAATGCTATTATGTGATCCAGCATCTGCTGGTGGGTCTAAACATGACTATAGTGCTTTTCTTGTTGGGAGTGAGTCAGATAATGGTTTACTACATGGGAGACTAGCAGAACTAGCTAAAATAAATGCTAGAACTGATTTTGATAAATATATAGACCATATGATTTATTTATTAAAAGTGTATCCAGATATAACACATGTTTATATAGAAAAAAATACATTTAATGGTGCAGATGCTAATCAATTAGAACTTAAAATAAAAAATGATGATATTCTTTACTACAGAGATATAGAAATCATTAATGAGCACCAAAAGAAAAATAAAGATGATAAAATCTCTACTTTAATACCTGTTTTAAATAAAGGTCAAATGATTTTTGCAGAAGAAGATAAGGCATTTATACAGCAAATCCTTGATTTTACAGGACAAAAGTACTCTCTACATGATGATGCACCAGATATATCAGCAGAATTTATAAATAGGATTTTTAATATTAAAGTAAATGAAAGTATTACACTATTAGATAGAAGAAATTTAGGTCTTTGATTGTATGGAGGTGATGCATTAAGTGGAAATAGATTTAAGTTTATTAAGAGAAATATATGAGGACTGGAGTTTAAAAAAGCAAGAATACAACACTATGCATAAGTATTATAAAGGTGAAACAGATGCTATTAGTAACTATAAAATGGTTACCAAGAGATCTAATAATAAGATAAACACTAATTTCTTAAAAAAGTTTATTAATGAAGAAGTCGCTTATTCTCTTGCAAATAAAATTACCTATACAAGCAGATTGGGTGATGAGAAGATTATAAATGATTTAGAATACTATACTTGCCATTGGAGTAAAAAGCATGATTCAGATTTATTGAGATATACACTATTATTTGGATTTTGTTATGAACTTTACTATGTAAAAAACAATGAAATGAAAGTAAGAATAATAAAACCAACAGATGGCTGTCATTATGAAAATGAAGATGGAGAGATTATCTATTTTTTTAGAGAATTTAAAAAAGATTTTAAAGATGATATTTATATAGATGTATATGATAAAGAATACATATATCATTTTGATTCAAATTTCAAAGAAGTTGAAAGCCCTACAGTAAATAATATATTTGATGGCAATGTGCCAATATCAATTTGCAAAAGAAGTGAAGAACTAGGAAAAAATACAATATTTAATGATATAAAAGGGTTACAAGATGCTTATGAAACTAATTTAAGTGATATAAGTAATGAAATTAGTGATTTTAGAAATGCTTATTTAACCTTCTCTGGATGTAATATTAAAGAAGAAGATTTGCCAAGGATGAAAGAACTTGGAATACTCCAAGTTAATGGAGACGGTAAAATAGAGTGGCTTATTAAAGATATGAATGATACATTTGTTCAAAATACATTATCTTCAATAAAAGAAAATATGTATGAAATTACATCTCATATAAATCATAATGAGAAAATGCAAAGTAATACATCAAGCCTAGCAGTTATAGCAAGATTAATCAGTACAGAATGGATTTGTAGTCAAAATAATGATAGTATTGCAGATACCTTATCTAATAGACATAAACTATTATGTATTTGGCTTAATAAGAAATATGGTTTTAGATATGACTACAAAGATATTAAAGCCAAATTTACACCTAAAATACCACGTGATGATTTAGTTGTAGCAAATATAGTAAGTCAACTTGGAGAAAAATTATCTACTGAGACAGGGCTATCCCAATTAAGTTTTATTGATAATCCTCATGCTGAAATGGAAAAAGCAAAAAAAGAACAGGAAATAGTTTCAGAAGGAGAGATTTTATTAGATGAATCAAAAGATTATAACTAAATTGACTGAAGATATATATAAATCTGCTGAAAATAGGACAAAACCATTTTATAAGTATCAAAGAGAAAACAGAGATAAACTTCTACTAGAAATAGCAAAGATATTGCTAACACATGATATTATCAATGAATATTTAAATATTAATAATAAAGATAAGAAAAATCTAAGGTCAAAACTTAATAAAATTATAAATGAGTATTCTAACAACTATGATGAAGAAGTCAAGGATATAGAAACTATTTTATCTGATTCATCTAAGAATAAATATTCAAATTTGATAATTTTATTGGGAGTAATACTGAAGATAGAAGATATGAACAATAAAGTTATAAATAAGATAGTGAATAATAAGGTTGATGGAAAACATTGGAGTGACAGGCTTTGGAAGAATAAAAAAGGTATAGAAGAGTCATTAAAAAAAGAAATAAAGAATTTTTTAAATGGAAAAACTTCTGTAAATAAAATAGAGAAAATAATAAGAGATAAATATTCAACTGGAGCAAGTCAAACAAGAAGGTTAGTAGAATCTGAAGTATCTAGATGCCAAAATGAAGTGAATGAGTACTTCTTTAAAACCCAAGGCATTATAAAAGTAATGTACTGCGCTGATTTAGATTCTAGAACATGTAATGATTGTAGTATGTATAATGGCCTAACCTTTTATGTAAATGAATCAAGACCTTCATTACCACAACATTGTTATTGTAGATGTGAATATATACCTATTCTTTAGCACATATTGATTTGATATGTGTATTTGTTATGTTTAAATTTATAAAAAGGAGAAAATTATGAAGAAAAAAGAAATGATAGAACTACTGCAAAATATAGAAGAGGAATCAGAAATAGATTCATTATTGGAAAATGTAGATTTATTTAAATTAAAAGATAAAAAAGAACTTACATTAGATGATTTTAAGGCTTTGATTTTAAATGATACTAATTTTAAATCTTTTATGGATAGCGAAAAAAATAAATATCATCGTGAAGCACTTGAAAACTTTAAGAAAAAAGATATGCAAACACTTATAAATGCTGAAGTTCTAAAAAGAACTTCTACAAATGAAACAGAGGAACAAAAGGCTATAAGGGAACTAAATGAAAAATTGGATAGATTAGAAAAAGAAAAAAGACATACAGAAATGATTTCTAAATATAAGAATATTTTAGTTGAAAAGAAAATACCTACAAACTTAATTGAATATCTACTATCTGATGATGATGAAAAAACAAATGCAAATATAGATATCTTTGAAAATTCAATGAAAAAATATATTCAATCTAGAGTAGATGAAAGGATTAAAGATGGTTCATATACGCCACCTGGGAAAGAAGGCGATAATGAACTATCAGAAGTTAGAAAGCAGATAAAACAAGGTTTAAATAGTTTCTAAAAAAAGAGGAGGAGGATTTTATAAATGGCTAATGTATTACAATATGTAACGCTTTTTCAACAAGAATTAGATTCACAAATAGTGGTAGGTTCAACTACTGGATGGATGGAAAGAAACTCTGGTCAAGTTATATATGATGGAGGTAGAGAAGTAAAGATTCCTAAGGTATCTATGGATGGTTTAGGAGATTATGATAGATCTAAAGGATATGCTCCAGGAGCAATAACACTTGAGTATGAAACTAGAAGAATGGAAATGGATAGAAGTAGAGAGTTTATGCTTGATTCAATGGATGTAAATGAAACAAACTTTGTTGTAAATGCCTCTTCTGTAATGGGATTATTTCAAAAGCAACATGTTATACCAGAAATAGATGCATATAGATACTCAAAGATATTTTCAGAAGTTTCTAAGGTTGATGAGCGTGTAAAATATTCTTATGAAGCATCTGCTGCAACAGTCTTAAGTGAATTAAAATATCAAATAGCATCAATTCAAGATTCAACTGGTGATATACCTCTTATTATTAGTATGTCTAGTGTAGTGGCAAGTATCTTAGAACAGTCTACTCAACTTGATGATATTGAATTTGGTGATGGAGATATAAAAAGAATTGTAAAATCTATAGATAATGTACCTATAATAAAAGTTCCATCAAAAAGAATGAAAACAGAATATATATTCATGGATGGGAAAACATCTGGTCAGACAGCAGGAGGTTTTAAGGAAGGGCCAAAAGCACTAGATATAAACTGGTTAATAACTCCATCATCTGCTCCAATTGCAATATCTAAGACAGATAAACCAAGAATATTCGCTCCAGATCAAAATCAATCAGCTGATGCCTATAAAATAGATTATAGAAAGTATCATGATTTATGGCTATTAGATGAACCAATAAAACTTTGTAGAGCATGTGTAAAACAAGCAAAGGCTACTCAAGAGTAGAGGTGAAATAAATGTTTGTATTAAAAAAAGATAATGTTATTAGACTTGCTAATAATGAATATGAAAGTAATAATCTAGTATCAAAGGGATTATATATTTAGAAGAAGTGACTAAAGAGAATGTTGACAAAAAAGAGGAAAAAATCGAAAAAGCTAAATCAATCTCTAATGATTTGTTTAATCTATCTAAACCAGAACTTATGGAAATTGCTAAAGGTAAGAATATAAAGGGATATTCAACTAAAACTAAAGAAGAATTAATCCAATTACTCGATGAGTACAATGCTTGATAATATTAGGTTGGTTTTAGGAATAGAAAATGATAGATATAATAAATTAATAATCCTTTATATAAATAAAATAAGTGAAATGGTTTTAGAATATTGCTCTAGACAGGAATTAAGTATAGCACTAGAAGGGTTTGTGGAAGAAAAAGTAATATCAATATTATCTTCAAGATTTGAGGAACTTAAGAAAAACAGTGGACTTGATAATCTAGAAAAAAACTTAAAAGCTATAACTAGAGGTGATACAAAAATAGAATATAATACTTTAACATTGCAAACTGCTGAAAATAGTATGAGTTCATCATCTTTTTTAACTGATGCTGATAAAAAATTTCTAAGCCCATTTTGTATTGTTAATATGTACTAAGGGGTGATTAAGTGACAGAGGCAGATATATTAGAAATGACCTATCTTGATAAAATGACTATTATCAGAAAGTCAAAAGGTTGGAATCAAGAAACATGTTCTAATGATTTTAGTAATATTATTATAGCTGAAGATATCCCATGTGCAATTTCAAGAAAAGAAGAAGCTATTGTAAATGGTGATATTGGAGCTATAGTCATAAATAGAAAGTTATTTTGCAGACCAGAAGTGGATATAAAAACAGGCGACACTATAAATGCAACTTATAGTCATGGAGAAGAAGCTATATTTAAGGTTTCTAAGGCAAATATATATCCAAGCCATATGGAAATACCTATTACAGAAGCGGAGAGAATATAATGGGAATAGATAATTTAGGAGTTTTTGAAGCATTAGCCTTAGATTTAAAGTTAAATGCATCAAATTTCAATAGAAAAATCAAGAAGTTTACAAAAGAAACTGGGCAAGAACTAGCAGAAAATATAAGAGATGAAACACCTGTGAGAACTGAAAAATTAAAAAATGGATGGGAAGAAAATCAGCCTGAATATGATACTTATATTGTTGAAGATAAGGTTGAATATGCTACTTTAGTAAATGATGGCCATTCAACTAAAAATGGTGGCATTGTCCCTGGTTCTTTTATGGTTGAAAAGGGAATTGAAAAAACAAAAGAAAATATGACAAGCGCAAAAGCAAATTTATTTGATTGGTAGGTGATTGGTTGCTTACAAACAGAGATATTATAATAGCAGTTAATGAAAGAATAGAAAATGAGTTTAGAGATACAGATATTTTTATTAATGAGGATAATATACAAGGCTTTGAGGAGGCTTGTTTTTTTGTGCAACTTTTACCTGTTTCTAATAATATTGCAAATAAAGTTTTAGATACTAAAAAGATATTCATAGATGTTGAATATTATCAAAAGGCTAGAAAAAATAAATTAAATTTATATGACATACAAAGTAGATTAGAAAAAATATTTAATAGAAGCATTAGAGTTAAAGATAGGAGTTTAACTATAGAGAATATATCTCCATCAATTGTAAAAGATTCTGTAGGGTATAAACTAACTTTTCTAATGACTGTATCTTATTTTGAAGAGGTTTACTTTAGTAAAGAAACATATGAAACTATGGAAAATGTAGATTTAAAGATAGGAAGTGATTAAATGGGTCTACCAGAAATTAATATTTCTTTTATCCAAGCAGGAAAAACTTTTGTTAAACGTTCTGGAGGTATTGTAGCACTTATTTTAAAAGATACAAAGAATACAGGATTGATTGAAATACAGGAAATAGAAGATATTCCAAATGGCTATTCTGCTGACAATTTAGACTATATAAAGATGGCGATGAGAGGAAATATATATCCTCCAAATAAGATATTAGTCTACGCATTAGATGTAGATGAATCAATAGATGATGCTCTAGACTTTCTTGAAACTTGTGAATTTAATTACCTTTGTATGCCAGAGGAGACAGAGCAAGAATTGCCTAAAATCAAAGCATGGATTAATAAGATGAGAGAAGATAATAAAATAAAGATTAAGGCTATAACTGCAAATAGTGTAGCAGATTATGAAGGTATAATAAACTTTACAACAACTGATATTGAAATTGATGGTAAGAAATATACTTCAAATGAATTTCTACCAAGGTTAGCAGGTTTTATCTCAGGAACTCCATCAACTCAGTCTATAACATATGCAAATATACCAGAAATAACTAACATACCAAAACTAACAAGGGTTGAAGCAAATACAAAAATAAATAATGGAGAGTTAATTCTAATAAAAGAAAGTGGCTCTATTGTTGTTGCTAGAGGGGTCACATCCTTTATAACAACTACAGATTCAAAAGGTGATATATTTAAAAAAATTAAATTAGTAGATACATTAGACCAAATTCATAATGATCTTAAAAAGATAATTGTAAAAAACTATATAGGAAAAATCCCAAATACCTATGATAATAAGTGTTTACTTATAGTTGCAATACAATTATATCTTCAAGAATTAGAAAAAGATGGTCTCATTGATCCAGGTTCAACAGTAGAAATAAATTTAGATGCACAAAGAGAATGGTTAAAAAAACAAAATATAGATACATTCAATATGGAAGAACAACAAATAAAGGAGTATAACACAGATACTCTTGTTTTTTTAAAAGCGAAGATTAAATTAATAGATGCTATGGAAGATGTCTATTTAGACATATCTATGTAGTTTGGAGGTTATAATTTGAGAGCTAGAATGGAAACAAATAGAATAATATCTGGTACATTTGGAGAATGTTGGATTGATAGTAGACAATTAACATCTGTAAAAGGATTAGAGGCAAAAATTGAAATAGAAAAAGAAGAAGTAAAAATTTGTGGTCAGGTAATGGTTGGACAAAAATTTATGGGGGCCTCTGGTAAAGGTTCAATAACATTATTTAAACTAAGTTCTTTATTTGCAGAATACATCGAAAGTATGCTAAATGAAGGAAAAGCATTTAGATTTACTATAATAAGCAAATTACAAGATCCAGATTCATATGGAGCTGAAAGAATTGCACTTTATGGATGTATGTTTGATGATTTAACTTTAGCTGATTGGGAAGCAGGAAAAATGGGAGAAATAGAGGTTCCATTTACATTTGAAGGTTTTAAATACTTAGATAAAATTACAGAAAAATAGGAGGATTTTTATTATATGAATACAGTAGAAAAATTATTAAATATGGATGCAGGTAAATTAAAAATGCCATCTAGTATATATGAATTGTATTGTAAAAAATTGGATGATACTTTAGAAATTGAATGTAATGCAATTGATCCAGAACGTTTCGACGAAATAAGAGTCAATTCAATGGATGTTGATAGTGGCAATTTAGAGAATATTAATGTTTATGAACTTAAGGTGAACACAATACTTGAATCATGCCCAATGTTTAGAAATATGGAAGTTGTAGAAAAGTTTGGACTGGTAACTCCTAAAGACCTTATAAAAAAGTTACTATTAGCTGGAGAAATTGATAATTTATATGAAGAAGTTAATAAGGTAAATGGTATAGATGCAGAAGGCGATAGAAAAAGACAGAAGGAAAAAGATAAAGAAATAAAAAACTAATTAAAACGGATGGAAAAGTCAACTTAATGTACTTATTATTTAAGTATAAAGGGATAATGCCATCCGTTTCTTTTCACATGCTTAAAGGTGAAACAAAGATTGTTAGTGTTTTTATGGACCAAGAGTTGGATGAAAGAAAAGAAGAAATAAAATCTGGTGCTGGGAGGTTGTTTTAATCTATGAGTTCTAGTACAAAAGTTTTACAGGCAGTAATAAAAATGAGAGATGAAGCAAGTTCAACTTTAAGAAGAGTAGCAGCTAATACTAGAGCTTTGCATGATTCATCCTCTCAAGCATCAAGAGCATTAAACAATGTCCAGAACAATTTAAAAAGTGTTGGCACAAGTGCATTAAAAGCAGGAGGACTTATAACTGCTGGAGTCGGTGGAGCATTTGCTGCTGCAACAAAAGTTGGAACAGAATTTGAAAGTGCTATGTCTCAAGTTAAGGCTACATTTGGAAATTCTTTAAAACCAGGTGATTTTGAAGCTATGTCTAAGGCTGCTAGAGATGCTGGAAAAGCTACAACTAAAACTGCCGCTGACTCTGCTAATGCACTTCAATATATGGGACTTGCTGGATGGGATGTTCAAAAATCAATGCATGCCTTAATGCCAGTACTTAACTTATCAGAAGCAGCTTCTATGGACCTTGGTTTAGCATCTGATTTGGTAACAGATAGTATGAGTTCTATGTGTTTAGAAGTTGATAAGGTCAGTAAAAGTGGAAAAGTACTAGCTGGTGCTGGATTAAGTGAGTACTTAGATAAAGTTGCAAATGCATCTACTAAATCAAATACAAACATACAACAGTTAATGGAAGCATTTAATGTTGCAGGTGGTACATTTAGTAACTTAAAAGTTCCATTATCTGAAGCAACTGCCATTATGGGAATACTTGCAAATAGAGGAGTTAAAGGTACAGATGCAGGCCATGCTTTAAACTCAATCATGATAAACCTTACAATAGGTGCAGGCCAAGCAGGTAAAGCAATGAAAAAACTTGGAGTAAGTGCATTTGATAATCAGGGTAAATTTAAAGGTATGTCAAATGTACTTAAAGAAGTTGCAAATAAAACAAAAGATATGACTGATAAACAGAAAAATTATTACTTGGCCGCTATAGGTGGAAAAACTCAATTAAAAACGTTACAAAAGTTACTTGATGGAGTTGGAAATGAGTATGATAGTTTAAAGAAAAAGATAGATAACTCAAAAGGTGCATTAAAAACAATGTCTGATGTAATGAGGGACAATACTAAGGGTGGACTTGCAACCTTAAAATCAGCCCTTGAAGAAACAGGAATCACTATTTACTATCAACTAAAGCCAGCAATAGCATCTGTAATTGATAATTTAACTAAAATGACGGTTTGGTTCAATAACTTAAGTGAACCAATAAAAAGAGTTATAACCAATGTAATGCTTTCAGTTGGAGCATTTGGAGTTCTTTTACTTACTATAGGAGCTGTATCTTTAATTGTTTCAAAAGCTATAGGGATATTCGCTTTCTTTATCCCTATAATATTAAGAACAAAAGTTGCTTTCAGAGCTTTTGTAATCGGGATGAAGCCATTAAGTGCAGTATTTTTGGCTATAATGGGTCCTATAGGATGGACTATAACAGCTATAATTGCATTGTCAGTAGCATTTACTGTTGCTTATGCTAAGTCTGAAGTCTTTAGAAATAAAGTTAATTCATTAGTAAAATCATTTGTAGAATTTGCAAAACCTATAGTAAGTTTTTGTATGCCTGCACTTAAACAATTAGGTGAAAAATTTAAAGAATTATTATCTTCACTTGGACCATTATTTGCATCTATATTAAATTTAGGTAGTGCGATAATGAAGGTATTAGGGCCTGTCTTAATTGGTGTAATAGGGTTTCATATAGCAAAATTAGTTTTAATTTTATCTACTTTGGCAACGGCATTTAGAGCTGTTGTAGATACTATAACTAATGTATTAAATGGTCTAGCATCTATTTTAAGTGGTATTTTTGATTTAATTATAGGGATTGTCACAGGTGATAGTAAAAAAATGATGGATGGAGTTAAACAAATATTTGATGGTGGAGCTAAAATTATAAAATCAATTTGGAAAGGTTTCATAGATTTTATAACTGCTCCAATAGAAGCAGTGGCTGATATTGTAGATAGTTTATTTAAGGATAAAGCGAAATGGCTTACAGATAAATGGAGAGATTTAAGAACCTTCTTAGAAAATCCAATTGAAGCAACCGCAAAAATATCTACTAAAACAAATGTGAATATACCTGGAAGTAAAGCAGCAGATGCAGCTGGAAAATCTACACCAAATACAGGTGGATTAAAACAAACAATGGCAAATTTAAAAGGTTCATTTAGTGATTTTAAAACTTTTATTAAACCTATGACAGATTCTATAAGTCAAGGAGTTGAATCTGGAAAAACTAAATTTACAGAACTACAAAATAAAATATTAAATGATGTTAAACCTGCACTAAAAGTATTAGAAGATTCTGGAGTAAATCTAAAGAATAAATTTAAAGAATCATTAACTTCAATAAAAGACAAATTTAATGAATTAAAAGATATACTAGTTGGAAATATCAAGACAAATATAGATAATCTAGTAAAAGCATTTGAACCTTTAAAGCCACACTTAGATAATTTAAAAGAATGTTTTGATAAGGTTAAACAAGCAATTACTGATTTTTTCACTCCAGCTAAACAAGTTGGAGATACGGTAGACCAGGTAAGCCAACCAATGGACAATATGAAAAAATCTACTGATGGTATAAAGTTAGCATTTCAAAACTTAGGTCAAGCACTTGCACCTGTTAAAGCTTGGTTTCAAGGATTTATGCCTTTCCTATCACAAATAGGACAACAATTATTACCAGCTATAGGAGTAGCAATAGCTGGTGTTGTTGGTGGAATAATTTTAGCATTTATATGGTTTTTAAATACATTAACAGCAATAATAACAACTGTTTCTGGAATTATAAACGGAATTATATCTTTTATATCTGGAATTATAAATGTTGTAATGGGGCTTATAACAGGAAATGCTGACCAGACAATGGATGGCCTTAAACAAATATTTGATGGCGGAGTAGAAATAGTAAAATCTATTTGGAATGGTTTAGTAGATTTAGTAAGTGGAATACTGGAACCTGTAATAGATCTTGCTGATTCATTTTTCAAAGATAAAGTTAAAGGCGTAAAAGAAACCTGGAATAAACTTAAAGAATTCTTTAAACACCCAATTAAAGGAACAATAGAAATATTTAAAAAAGGTCCTAGCTTACAAATAGGGAAAGGTGCAGATGCGGCTGGAACTAACACAAGAGGAGCGTTTGGTATAAATAGAATTCCTAGAAATGATTATCTAATTAGAGCACATGAGGGAGAAAAACTTTTAACTAAACAAGAGGCCAATCAATATAAGAGAAACAGCTCAAATGGAAGTTTATTTCTTGATAAGTTGGCAGATACAATAATTGTAAGGGAAGAAGCAGATATAGATAAAATTATAAAGAAACTAAACAAAAAAATATCTCTTGCAAATGCTGGAGGAGTTCTTTAGGAGGTATCTAATGGAAATATGGTTAAGACAAGCAGATAATACATTTAGATTCCCTATTCTACCACCTTCTTTTGAAATAAATGGAAATGCAACAATAAATACATCCAATATATTAGGGGTTGGAGATATTGCAGTATTTGGAGGATTAGGACTTAAAACTATAGAACTATCATCTTTTTTCCCTAATCAAGAATATAGTTTCTGTAATTATAATGGATTCCCAAAACCTTATGACTGCGTAAATTTAATACAAGGCTGGATGAAAGAGGGATTTATATTGAGATTTATAATTACAGAAACTAATGTAAACTTTGAATGTATCATAGCAGATTTTAATTACAAAGAACAAGATTGTTCAAGAGATGTTTATTTTACCTTAAGTTTAAAAGAATATAGAAGAATAAAAATATCTAAGGTCAATGCTAAGGATGACGATTTATCTTCTAGTATTGACCTACCCATTACAAAAGGATTTGAGACTAAGCAAAAAACTCACAAGGTCATTGAAGGAGATACTCTTTTTAAGATAGCTAAGAAATATTATGGAAATGGTGACCTTTGGCAGAAAATTTACGAAGCCAATAAGGATAAAATTAAAAGCCCAAACATAATACAAAATGGATGGATTTTAATAATTCCATAAAAGGATGGTGATTTATAATTAATAAAATCAAAATACAAATTCATATAAAAAACGGAAATATATATAATATAACTGATTTAGTAGACAAATGTACCTGGTCTGGAGATTATAGATCACCATCAAGAACACTTGAATTTTCTATAATTAAATCAGCATCTGATATTAACTTTAGGCAAATAGATATTCCAGTAGCAAGTACAATTTGTTTCTATGTAGATGATAAAGAGATATTTAGAGGCATGATAATAGACAGATATCTCGATTCAAGTAATAACAGTATTGATTTTACTGCAAAAGATATGGGTTTTTTACTTTTGCAAAGTGAAGTTTCATATAATTTTAAAGATAAATTAGTTGAAGATATTGCTAAACAAGTTTTTGCAGATAATAAACTCCCACTAGGTAATTTACCTAAGACTAATGTTAAATACACTAAAATGTTTATTGGTGTAAATGGATATGACACTATAATGAGTGTTTATACAGAGGCAAGCAAAACGACAAAGAAGAAATATATGATAGAATCCAATCTTGATAAATTTAATGTCATTGAAAAAGGAATTGTTACTCTAGATATTACCTTTGAAGAAGGTTTTAATCTTATTAATACAACTTTTTCAGAAAGCATGGAGAACGTGAAAAATAAAGTACTGGTTGTTGATCAGTATGGTAACAAGATTAATGAAAAAATAAATGACTCTATATTTAAAAATGTTGGAGTAATTATGCAAAAGGTAATACAACAACAAGAAAATGACACTGTAGATATAGATAATGAGTTTAAAGACATAGAAAGAACTTGCTCTTTAAAAGGATATGGTGATATAAGTTGTATAACTGGTAGAGGTGTAAAAGTAAAAGATTCATATACAAAATTAATAGGACTTTTTTATATAGATACAGATAAGCATACATGGCAAAATGGAGATTATCAGATTGAACTTGAACTTAACTTTCAAAATATTATGGATGAAAAATCTGCTGGTCAAGATGAACAAAAAGAAGATAGCAGTTCAGATTATACTGGAGGTACAGAGTTTCCTGCTGAATTTACTGCTTATTGTCCTAGAAAATCTGAGGGAGGAGATACAGATTGTAGAAAGAAAAAATTAGATCCTTCTAAAAAAACATGTGCTGCTCCTATGGTTGGAGCATATGACGATAAGTCTTACTATACAAAAGATTTCTTAGATAAATATCCATTATTAAAATATGGAGATGAAATACAATTAGTTACAGGAGTTTCAAGTCGAGATGGAACATATAAGGTAAATGACAATGGTCCTGCAATAATTATAGAAAAGGATGGAACATATCATATAGATATTTTATTTGGAAATGTTCAAGATGCTAATAATTTTGGAAGAAGAAAAGGTAAAATTATTATTGATGGCTATGCTGGCAATGTATCTGATAGATCTAAAACAGTAATAGCAGAGGCTAAAAAACACCTTGGAAAACCATACAAATGGGGTGGTAATGGACCAAGTAACTTTGACTGTTCTGGACTTATGGCATATTGCTTTAAAAAAGTTAATATTAATTTACCAAGAACATCTAGTCAACAATCTAAAGTTGGTAAAAAAGTAGAACAAAGTAATTTGCAAGCAGGAGACTTAGTGTTTTTCCATAATCCAGTTAGTCATGTTGGTTTATATATAGGTAATGGAGAATTTCTACATGCCCCACAAACAGGTGATGTAGTTAAAATAAGCAAAACAAGCAGTAGTTATTACACTAAAAACTTTGCTACAGCTCGAAGAGTTTTATAAAAAGAGGTGATAGAATGGCAGATCCAATTAATGAATTTATAGGAATAATGAGAAAAGAAGGTAAATATCATAATCAACCTTCTTTTTTTATTGGCAAAGTTAAAGATAAATTGCCAGATTTAAAGATAGAGATAAATACTCTTTTATTGGAAAAAGAAAATCTTTTGATAGATAGTTGGATACTTAATAGTCAGATAGAAACATTTGAAACAGAAATAAATCAAAAACACAAACATAATATAAAAAACCCTTTTACTAATAACCTTGAATCTGGAGATATGGTAATAATGTTTAAAATAGGCGATAAGTTTGCCGTTGTAAGTAAGTTGGTGAGTTTATAATGAGTACAATCTTCCCTTTCATGGGTGTTCCAGAGGATTATACTTCTCCATCCAATGAAGAATTACCTATTTTCAAGGAATTTGCTTGGAATTTTGAAAAAGATGAAAAGATAATTGAAAATGGAGACTTTAAAGTAGTTGAAAGAAATGAAGCAGTCAAGGTATGGATATATAAAACAATAAGGACAGATAAGTATGTTCATTTAATATATGAGTGGGATTATGGAACAGATATAAAAAATCTAATTGGACAAAAGTATACTAAAGGTCTTACCGAAAGCGAAGCAAAAAGGTATATACAAGAAGCCTTATTAACTAATCCATATATATTAGAAGTTAATGTAACAAGTACAGAATTTAAAGATGATAATTTATCTATAAGTTTAAATGTAAAAACAATTTATGGAGAGGAGGAGATTACGTTTGTATAATGGCCAATCATTTAGTGCCTTAAATAATAGAACTTTAAATAACATAAATCTGCCTCTTTATAAAGGTCAAGGATCTTCTCTTTATAATATAGTTTCTCCAATAAATTCAGAACTTGCACAGTTATATATAGAGCTTTCTTATATACATAAGAGAGTTTTTATTCAAGATAACTTTGACGATTTTCTTGATAGAAGAGTCAATGAATTTGGAGTATATAGAAAGTTAGGCACAGAGGCAATAGGTGAGGTAACATTTGAAGGCAAAATCGGAACTCAAATACCAAACGGAACAATAGTATCTCATAGTGATTTACTATTTGTAGTTATTAAAGATATTACAATAGATGAAGATAGTAAGTTAAATGTAAGCCCTATACAGGCTTTAGAGGTTGGTATTAAGTATAATTTATCAGCTAACACAGAATTTAAACTTATAGAAGAAATAAATGGAGTAACTAAAATTTATAATGAACTGGACCTAAAGGGTGGAGCAGAAATAGAAACAGATGAAGAGTTAAAAGAAAGATTTTATAAAATACAGAAAAATCAAGCCACAAGTGGTAATAAAGCTCATTATGAAGCTTGGGCTTTAGAAGTTGAAGGAGTTTATAATGCTAAAGTAATCCCTAGATGGAATGGTCCAGGTACAATCAAGATTTTACTTTATGGTCAAAATAATCAATCTGTAGATAATGAAATTTTACAAAGATGTACTGAACATATAGAAGAAGAAAAACCAATTGGACCTATTGTTACAGTTGTTACACCAAGCATTTTTGATGTTAGCATTAGTGCAACCTTAACACTTGAAAATGGATATGATGTTGAATCTATAAAGGTTATGTTTTTAGATATTATAAATTCTTATTTAATAGAAAATTCAAAAGAGATTATTTATATAAAAATAATGAGTTTATTAGCAAGCATAGAAGGAGTGCATGATATAAAAAATCTACTTATCAATGAAGATATTAAAAACATAATAGTTGATGAAGAAAAAGTTCCTGCTGTTTCAAATGTTACATTTAATATCGAGGTGAGTTAAATTGAAGTTAATTGATTACCTACCAAGTTTTGCGAACAATGAAATTGACATACAAATTCAAGATGCACTTGAAAATGAACTTCTAACATTACTTGATGAAAAGAATGATTTATTAGATCAGTTTTTTATAGATACAGCAACTTGGGGACTTGATGACTGGGAAGATCTATTAAAAATAAAAACAAATTCTAAGTTGGATTTCGATACTAGAAGAAGTAATATAAAAGCTAAAATGCGTGGCAAAGGTACAACTACAATAGAAGTAATAAAAGCTATCTCAGAAGCTTATACAAAGACTAATGTTGATGTAGAGGTATTTAGTAATCTATTTAGTTTTACGCTTAGTTTTATAACAAATAATTGTAGTTATAACACTATATTAGAGTTAGATAAGAAAATAGAAGAAATAAAACCATGTCATCTTGAACATAAATTTGAGATGCTTTTATTCAATAAAAATGATATGTTTGCAGGTTCTACAATGAATACAGGTGAAACAGTTACCATATACCCATATGCACCAACAAACTTTGAAAGCTTTGGAGAATTAACTATAGCTACAGGTAATGATAGGAGTATGGAAAAAGTAACTTTATACCCAAAGCAGGAGGTGATATAGTTGGCAGAACAAAAATATTATACCCTTTTAACAAAGATAGGTAAGGCATCTATTGCAAATGCTACCGCACTTGGCAATAAAGTAGATTTAGTTAAATTACAACTTGGTGATGGAGCAGGAGCAGAATATAATCCAACAGAAGAACAGACAACACTTAAAAAAATAGTTTGGGAAGGTTCTGTAAACAATGTAAAAGTAGATGAAGAAAATCCGAACTGGATAGTAATAGAAACTGTAATACCAGGTAGCGTTGGTGGATTTATGATAAGGGAAGTAGGTATATTTGACTCGTTAAATCAATTAATTGCAGTATCTAAATATCCTGAAACATATAAACCAACTGCTGATTCGGGAAGTGTAAAAGATTTAGTTATAAAAATTATTTTAGTAGTATCTAATACTTCAAGTGTAAATTTAAAAGTAGACCCAACCGTTATACTAGCGACACTTAAAGATATACAAGAGTTAGGCACTAAAATTGATACAACTAAAACAGAGTTAGTAAGCAACATAGAAACTACTAAGGCAGAGATTAACACTAAGATAGGTGATACAACACAACTTACTACAACAGATAAAACAAATATAGTTAGTGCATTAAATGAGGTAAAAACTAGTGTAGATAGTATAGAAACAACAGCAGAGAAAACAAGTATAAAAGATACAGATAACTTATTTGAAAGTGATAATGTTGAAGGAGCATTAAAAGAAGTAATGCAAGAGATAAAAGGGAATAAAACTAGCATTATATCTAGTATAAACAGTAACTTGATACCAATGTAGAAAGGAAGGTGATTAAATGACTACTTATGATGTTAATAGGACTATTAGGAGAAGAAAAGGTACCTATTCTCAGTTTGATATTCATGCTGAGAAGGTTGATGTTGATTCTGGCAGTACTTATCATACTATTTATTGGGGAAGTTATAAATTAAGTAAATCAAAGTCTATGAATATAACTGAAACTAAGGTTTATAAGATTGCTTCATATGAAGTTTATCGTTATATAGGTGCTGAGAAAATTATATATGAAGATGATATTATTTACCAGAATACTACTGTTCAAGTTGTGTCAAATCCTAACATTTCTATAGATAATGATTTAGGTGTAATTGGAGATGCTTGCAGTATAAAATATAATATTTATGATAGCAATCCTGATGTTAGTTTTAAAATAACTGTAAAATTAAATGATGTTGTAATAAGTGAAAAAAATAATACAGTAGATTCTAATTACACTATAGATTTAACTGATGAACATTTATCTAATTTAGTATTTAACTCTGTAAATAATATAACTATTGAGCTTGGTACTGTTGCTGGTGGTAAAATGTTAGATAAAACTGTTACATTCACAAAAGGCAACACTAAACCAAAATTAAATATATCCTCTTATAATTCAACTACTGCAATATTTACAGCAATAGACACAGATAATAATTTAAGTAAAATAGAGTGGTTCATTGATGATGTATTAAAAGATACATTTACTACAGATTTAACAGCAGAAAAAACAATAAACTATGAACTTACAGACAATGCAATACACACACTTAAAATAGTAGCTGCAGATGCAGAGAATGCAACTGCTGAGAAGGTTTTAAGTATCAGTAAAGAAATAATGCCACTTCAATCTGATGCAACTTTACAAGATATATCATCTAAATTAGTAGAAATTGGAGAAGGGTTTATAAATGGGAAAACAAGTATTATAAATACTTTAGCACTTAAAAATATAGAAGCCAATTTAAATAATACACTTGTTGAGTTATCAGAAAAAATAAAGACTTCTTTTGATAGTTCAGATGCTAGTGTTGAGGAGTTGCAAAATAGGATAACAGAGTTGAATAATCAACTAAGTCAAAGGATTAAATGGGCTAGTGGAACTTTTATTGCTTCCGAAAATACTAATCTTCCATTCGTAGTTCCTATTAATCTAACCTTTGTTCCTAAAATTATTATAATGGAACACTCCAATTTTATTGATAGTAGTTCTCCTAGACTTTCTGTTGAAGGTGGCTCTATTAGTAATTTAAATAACAGACATTTTAATGCTAGTTGGGTTGGTAGCACTAGAGTTAGTTCTTTTATGACCTCAATAGAAAATATTAGTGAGTCAAGTTTTACTGTTACAGGGGGTTCTATAAATAGTGCTATCAAATTTCCTGTTTATCTTAGTAAAGGAAATTCTATAAAATGGTATGCATTTGATGCAATATAATATAAGAAAGGTGGTATTTTAAGGTGGGAAGAGGAAATAGAATAATTTATAATCAAGACGGAAAAATAATATTTCAAACAGGTGAAGCAATAGGAGATATATTAGCACATGATGTAATAACTAAATTAAATTACTTAGATATTGAATTTGGTAGTATAGACTATAGTAAACAGTATATAGAGTCTATAAATCCAATCACAAAAGAACCAGTTTTAAAAGATATAGAAGTCATTTTGACAGATGAACAAAAGAGATTAAAACTATTAGAAGAAGAACTAAGTATGTTAAAAGAAGAAAATAAAAATAGAGATAGTGAGATAGTAAACACAGCATTTGAAGTAGAAAATATAAAATTAAATAACAATATTTAGGAGGAAATTATATGTATAACTTATTAAAATTAATGATAGAGCAAAAGAACTATAGTACCAAAGAGGATTTACAACACAAGATGGATGTATTCTATGCAGTAAACAGGATTTCAGAAGAACAATATTTAGAGTTAACAAATTCATTAAATAAAGAAGAAACACCAGTAGAACCAACAGTATAGAAGGTTCTTTTTTTATTTCTAAAAATATATAAATTCATTTACATTTTGCTTACACTTCATCTACACTTTGCAGACGTTTATGGTTTTAAAATTAGGTACAATGAAAACATAAATTAAGAAAGAGGTGTATTAAATGTCAACAGTTTATGAATTTAATTATAGTGCAGGTAATCAAGGTGTTACGCTAAAGCCTGGCAAGTATAAATTAGAATGTTGGGGTGCTTGTGGTGGTTCATATGGTTTTGATACTTGGGATGCTTGTGCTAGAGGTGGTTATGCTAAAGGAGAAATTATGTTAAAAGAAGAGGTTGAATTGTTGGTTTGTGTTGGTCAATCTGGATTTGAAAAAGTTCCTCGTGATTCATCTTTTACTAGAAGTGGCTATAATGGTGGTGGAAAAGGTAATGGAATTGGTAATAGTGTATTTAAATGGTCATCTTTTGGTGGAGGAGCGACAGATATAAGACTTCCTCATGGCAGTACGTTATGGAGTGATTCAAAAGGTTTGTTGTCACGTATACTTGTAGCTGGTGGTGGTGGTGCTACTAAAGCTGATATGTCTAATTCATATCAATCAAGTTATTTAGGTGGTAATGGTGGTGGCACTGTAGGTGGTAGAGGTTTTAGTAATGATGGTCTTTTTTCAAGTGGTGGTACACAATATGAAGGTGGTGTATGTGGAACTTTAAGACATAGTGGTTTATTTGGTAAAGGCGGTGGTGACTCTGATGTAGGTGGTGGTGGTGGATGGTTTGGTGGTGCAGGTGAAACTAGATATGGTGCAGGTGGTGGAAGTGGTTATGCACTAACTAAAGATAGCTATAAACCTGTTGGATATATACCAACTTCTAAATACTATCTTGAAAATGTAGTTATGACTATTGGAGGAAATACTACTAAGGCTGACGGTTACGCTAAAATAACATTACTCCAAGCATTACCGTTTTTAACTGTATCTTCTTATGATTCTACTCAAATTACGTTTAAAGCTGACCATACAGATACTACATTATTAACTAAGATAGAATATTTTATAGATGATATATTAAAAGAAACTATAACAACTAATTTAACTCTTGAAAAAACAATTAACTATACATTAGAAGATAATGCACTACACACACTTAAAATAGTTGTTACAGACAGTACAAATGCTACAGTAGAAAAAGTATTAAGTATAAGTAAGAATATAATGCCTTTAGAATATGATGCTAATCTACAAGATATATCATGTAAAGTTAATGAAATGAAAGAAGGATTAAAAAATGGTAAAACTTCTATAGTAAATGTATTAGCATTAAAGAATATTGAATCAAGTTTAAATAATACATTAGTTGAGCTGTCGGAGAAAATAAAAACTTCTTTTGATGGCTCAGATGTGAGTGTAAAAGAATTGCAAAATAAAATAACAGAATTAACAAATCAACTTAGTCAAAGAAAAAAATGGGCAAAAGGCTCTTATACATCAAATCCAGGACTTCGTATAGAAGCAAATACTGCTGTTGGAACTTCAAAAACAATAGAAATAAATGTAGGTTTAAATTTTAATCCTAGCATTATTATAATAGATAGTATATCTATGCTTAATGATAGAAAAAGAGTTTACTTCACAAATGTTAGCAATTTAAGCAATGTAAATATTGGTAGATATTTGGACACTGGTGATTTCTGGAGAACTAATGGCAATATGGCATTACAAATAGCTGGTAGAAATTTTAAATTAACAATATCCAAAGAAAAAGGATTAAATGGTTCAGCAGATGAGTTAGTTTCTACAGCAGATGGTTTTACATGGTATGCTTTTGAATAAAAAAGGATACAAATAACACAAATTGAAATATTAAATGCAGTCTTCGAATTAGAAACTATAAAATCAAATAATTCATTTACATTTTGCCTACACTTCGCAGACGTGTATAGTTTTAAACTTATATATAATAAAACTATAAAATAAGAAAGAGGTGAAATAAATGGAAAATTTGGTATATGAGTTTTTAGAATCTAATAAAATGCATAATATCTATTTACGACCAGGTATATGGAAACTTGAATGCCAAGGAGGGTATGGTGGCGTTTATAGTGTTGAAGATGGACATTTATCTACAGCTAATATTTCTAATGGTGGTTATGCTAAAGGAGAATTAACTTTATACGAAACTGCTTCCATATATGCATGCGTTGGTCCTACATGGAGCAACACTACTGGAGGATTTGGTGGTGCAGGTAATGGTGGTGCTACATATGGAAGTCATGCTTCTTCATATCATTATGCTGGAGGTTCTAGTGATATACGTCTTAAATATTCTAGTGATTGGGGTAACTTTGAAAGTTTAAGTTCTCGTATAATTGTAGCTGGTGGTGCTGGAATGAGCACCGATGCAGGTGGTGGTGGTGAAACTGGAAAATGTTATTATTCTACTAATTCTAGTGATAAAAAAGCATCCCAGACTAGTGGTGGAATAAACTCAAATGCACATAACTATAATTATTCCATGAATGGCAGTTTTGGAACAGGAGGAATGTATAAAGAGAAAGCAGAAGGTAGTAGTAGCCAAAATAAATATATGGCTCCAGGTGGTGGTGGCTGGTATGGTGGTGCGGCTTATAACTCTACAACTTCTGGAGGAGGATCTGGATATGTACTAACATCTAGTAGCGTGAAACCTGGAGGATATACTCCAACTTCTAAATTCTGGATGATAAATACAATAAATACTATTGGAGAAACAACTATATTTGATAATGCAAAACCTCCTTATGTTAAAATAACATTGTTAGATACAGTTGCTCCTAAATTAATAACTAAATCTCCTTCTAATTTAGGAAATATAAGTAATGAAAATGAGTTGAAATATGATTTTACATTAGAAACTACAACAGATACCCAAGTTACAGTTAAAGAAACATTAAATGGAAAGCAAATTAATTCTAGAATTTTAACTAGTGCATTTTACACTACAATTATTGACAAAGCTCAGATTATACCATTAGCTTTAAATTCTACAAATACAATTGTGATCACTGCAACAGATAGCAAGGGTAAAAGTGTTAGCAAAACATTTACTTTTACAAAAGTAAATTCTATTCCAGTAATAAATTTATCTTCTTACAATTCGACTTCTGCAACATTTACAATAATTGATACAGATAACAATTTATCTAAAATAGAATGGTATCTAGATAATATTTTAAAAGAAACAATAACTACAGACTTACATTTAGAAAAGGTGATAAATTACGAACTTACAGATAATGCAATACATACATTAAAAATAATTGCTACAGACGCAGAAAATGCGACTCTTGAGAAAGTTGTAAGTGTAAGTAAAAATATAATGCCATTAGAAGAAGATGCTAGTCTAAATGATATATCAGATAAAGTTGTCGAAATGAAAGATGGTTTGAAAAGTGGTAAAATTTCTATTGCAAATGTACTATCATTAAAAAATATTGAAGCTGGATTAAATGATACTTTAGTAGAATTATCAGAAAAAGTAAAAGAATCCTTTGATAGTTCAGATGCCAGTGTTCAGGACTTGAGAAATCAATTAGTAGAGAAAAACAATAACATAACACAGTTAAATAATACTATAAATGATTTACGTAACCAATTAAATAAATCAATTATTCATAGAGTTGAATATAATTATGGTAAATTCGATAATACCAATGGTTACCCTCATTATTATAATAATTCTGGTGAATACGACTATTATAATAATAAAAATGAAGTACTTACAGAGAGTGGTTTCCGTACATGGCTTAAAACAGATCTTCCTTCTAATTGTACTCAATTTTATGGTTATACTTATTTTGAATCTAATCCTGAATATTATAGAGCTTACTTTTTTTATGATTCTAATAAAAAAATCATTACATTATTTGATTTTAAAAATGGTTACCAATATCGCATTCTTGTTAATAACAAGGTAACAATTAATAAATTTCCTGTTACTTATTATACTACAAGTGATTATTCTAACATATTTAACATAATTCATAGTGTCATTTACTATAAAATGTAAATTAATTATGTTATTCTATGGACTTAGTTGAATCTAGGTCCTTTTTTAATATAAATAAAAAAATAGGAGGTTTTCATGAATGAAGAACTTTTCAAAGAAGATTTAAAGCGCCATGAAATAAGAATAAATAAACACGGAGAAGAAATAGATGATTTAAAGATAGCAAATATAGAGTCTAAAGCAGAGTTAAAAGCATTGTGTGAAAATTTAAATTCACTTACAAGTATGTTAAAGTGGTTAATTGGTACAATGATTACAACTCTAGTAGGTTTTTTTATATTTGCAGTTCAGAAAGGAATATTTTAAGGAGGAAAATAAATGGATAATTTAATAAGTTTCATTCCTGAACAATTACTTTTATTAGTATTTGCTCTTAATGTATTAGGATTTGGATTTAAGAAATACAAACAGTTAGATAATAAATATATTCCAGTTATATTACTTGTATTAGGTATAACATTTTCCATATGGATGTTAGGATTTAGACCAACTTCAATCTTACAAGGTATTTTATGTTGGGGAGTAGCAATAGGAGCTAATCAAGTTTACAAACAACTAAAGGATGGTGACAAATAATGAAAATTGCAGTAGTACCAGGTCATACATTAACAGGAAAAGGGAAAGGAGCAGTTGGTTATATAGATGAAGGTAAAGAAAATAGAATACTAACAGATTTAATAGTAAAATGGCTAAAATATGGCAACGCAACTGTTTACACTGGTAAAATTGATAAGTCCGATAATTATCTTTCTGAGCAATGTCAAATAGCCAATAAACAAGACATAGACTTAGCAGTACAAATCCACTTTAACGCAAATAGTACAACCTTAAACCCTATGGGAACAGAGACATTATATAAAACAAATAATGGGAAAGTATATGCTGAAAGAGTTAATTCAAAGTTATCAACCATATTTAAAAATAGAGGAGCTAAAATAGATGTAAGGGATCTTTATTGGCTTAAACATACCAAAGCACCAGCAATATTAATAGAAGTATGCTTTGTAGACAGTAAAGCTGATACAGACTATTATATTAGACATAAAGATATAGTTGCGAAATTAATAGCAGAAGGTATATTAAATAAAGACATAAATGCTAAAGGAGAAAATAAAATGTATAAACATACAGTCATTTATGACGGAGAAGTTGATAAAATATCAGCAACAGTAATTTCTTGGAATTATAAAAAAGAAGAATGTTTAGTTTGTGATATAAAAGATTACAAACCATATCAAACTGAAAATTTATATGTTGTTGGAACTGGGGCATGTAATAAGATAGGCTCATTGAGCAAAGAAAAATATACATCTCTAAAAGGTGTTGATAGATTTGATACTCTTCATGCAGCCTTAAATTTTATAAATAAATAGATTAATTTGCTTAATATACAATGTATAAACTATTTTAATTTATACATTGTATATTAAATTATATAACAATTTATTTTTATACTTATTTATCAATTTTATATTTAATGCAAACTATAAGTTATTATTTAAATTATAATATACTTACTTTTAAATTTAAATAATAACTTATTTTCTAGGTCCTTTATTTTTATTTCTTTTATCGTATTCCTTTGAGATTTTATCTATATTTAATTCTTCTGGTAAATGCTCTTTAGTTGCCCTTACATTAGCCCTAATAAACTCATTTATTACTTTATTCAATGTGGTCTTTTTAAGGTGTGCTATAGTTTTTAATACTTTCAAATCCTCATCATCAATATATAATGTAACTTGTCCTTTTTTAGTCTTTTTATTTTCTTTTAAGTCTAATAAGTTTATCCCTGGAAGTTCTGTATGTTCATTAAATTTATTTTCAATTTCTTTATTGATTTCATTTTTATAGTCTTTTCTAGGTATAGATATTTCTTCCTCTTCTAATTCAAATTTACTCATTATAATACCCCCTTATTAGTAAGTTCTTCTATTAAATCATTTAATTCTTCTCTAACTTTATGAGCCTTTTTTATCTTCCTACAATAGTCATCTATACTTAATTTATTTAGCACACAATTTTTTACTATAGTGCTTTCACTTATTTTTACATCTGATAAATCTTTTTTTATACTATCAAACCTATCTAAATAATCCATAAATATATCTCCAGAAGTTAACTTTCTTGAAGTAAAAGAATTTATTACAACAGCTCTTTTTGCTTCATTAGTTTCACCCATATCTTCTAGATCTTCATTATATTTTTGATAGAACAGTTCACAACCTCTTATACTTGCTATATCTTGAAATTCAAGAGGTGTAATAATACTATCTGAAATAAATAGAAAATTTCTAGCAATCAAGTCATATGAAGGAGACAAATCTATTAAAATATAATCATAATTTTTAAGAGTAGAAATATTTTTCTTAAACCACTTAAAAGCGACTTTTTCTCTACTAGTTTTTATAGTTAAATACTCTGATAAAACAGATAAAGATAAATCGCTTGGTATTAAGTCTACATTTGGATAATCTTTTAATGGAGATTTTATTATTAATTCTTCTGCACTTATATCATCTTTAAATGCATCTAGAATTGTTTTTTTATTATGTACTATTTTATATATGAATTGTGTAAAGTTTGCTTGGGTATCTCCATCAAGTATAAGTATTTTTTTGTCTTTTTTTGATAAATTAAGAGCCATTAGATATGCTAATGTCGTTTTCCCAACCCCACCTTTTACATTAAATAAACTTACTATTTTCATTTTAATCCTCCTGTGAGTTCTATTGATATATGATATTATATCATACTTCCGCCTACATTCGGGATTTTTATAAAAAAATTATGTAAAACTTATAAATAATTTATTATATACTTTATAAAATAATTCATTTATAAATTTTATGCAATCACCTAAAGATAGCACAAATATAAAAGGAATAGATATTCTCTATTCCTTTTATATTTGTGCTATATGTAAAATTACCCTAAGTTTATCACTTTTTAAAAATATTAATTACAAGTATAAGTATTATTATTAATAATAAAAAATTAGCAGACTGAATTAATATAATTGGCCATTCAAGATATATTATTTATAGTCACCTCATCTTATGTATGCAATATTTTTTAATATCTTTTTTCACTACTTATTATATTTTTGCTTTCAGAATTTGCTTTTATTGTAGAATAAACTCTGTAGTATCCTCTTCCTATAGTTTTTGACTTAGAAATAGAACATGTACTACTTCCTGAAGCATTCCAAGTTTGAATTGTTGACCATGTTTTTCCATTATCATTACTTTTCTGTAACCTAGCAGTAACTGATGTACTTGTCACATTTGATGAACCTCTAACAGAACAGATTACTCTAGCTGTGCTACCTGAAATATTTAAAGTACAAGTACCAGACTTAATATAATACATTTTTACCATAGTATCATCTATATAGTTTACAGCTGAATATTGTTCAATATTCTTGTCTTTATATTCATCAGCAAATATAGGTATCGCAATTGCTGATGAACATGCTAAAGCGCACATACTACTTATAATCATTTTTTTCCAAACCATAAAATCACCCCTTCATTTGCTTTTTATTATTTTTTACTTAATATATAACGAATAAGGAAGTGATTTCTGGACACTTATATAAAATTTTTTATTAAATTTTTATTATGATTCCAAAATAGATATTCATAGCTATAATAGTCATAAATATCTAAAATACTATATATTGTAACTATCCCCCAATAAACATATATAAACTTGTAATTATATTATAAAAACCTAATTTAGATCCGGTTTTACTAATAAATAGACTCTTTCAATTTTAAATCATTTTTCTAGTATAAGAGGCTTATTGCTTTGTTTTGTCTTAATTATAATAGCTAAGATATATTTGTATTTGAATTATACTCAATTTTTTAAACTATAAAAACCACCTCTTTTTCTTATACATTTTTATAACAGCAAATATATAACGAATAAAGAAATGGTTTTTGGACACTTAAGAAATTATTATATGCTTTTAGCCATTTTTAATAAAATATTTTTATATAATTCTAAATCCTTATTATTTTGATAATCTACATTTAACAGATATATAAAGTTGTTGTCATTCCAAAATACTTGTAAGAAAGTTTCTTTTTCTATATATTTTGCCTTATACCCATTTATAAATATATCTTTAACTTTTGCATTTTCTGTATCTAATATAATAGAATTCGCATCAATTTCAGTACTTGTATATTCTATTCTTATACCTTTTTCATTTTCATATGCAATCATAAAATTATCAACTCTATCTACTTCTTTGAATTCTTCTGGGATGTATCCTGGTTCTTTAATCTTAAGGTTTTTGATTTCAATATTTTCTTTATTTGAAAATACAAAAGAAGTTAAATCTTCATATACTCTTATTACCAATTCATATAAACGTGTACGCAATGCCTCACTACTCATAGTAACAGTAAATAAACTAGCTAACACTATTAAAAATATAATAGCTGTTCGCTTTGAATAAAAAACAATCTTATTTGTAAGACTACTTCTTTTTTGCTGCTTAATAAGTTTTTTCATCTTTCGTTCAAAACCTTTTGAAAAAGCATGATTTAATTCATCATCTGAAGGAAGGCTGTCAAGAATAATTTTTGTCGCGATTGGGATACTTTCTTGAAGCATATCATCTGTAATATCAAAATCATCTTTTTTATTACTCAATATTTCCAACCTCCATTTCTTCTAATATTTCTTTTAATTTTTTTCTAGCACGTTGAATCCTCTTATATACATTCTCCTCCCCTAAATTTAATACCTTTGCTATTTCTTTATTTGAAAAACCATACTGGAACTTTAAAGAAAGCACTTGAAAGTAACTTTCATTAAGTTTTGCAAGTGCTATAGCTAAATTACTCTCACATACTTTATCTTCTATAGAAAAATTTATTTCCCTGTTTTTATACTCTTCTTCAATATCAGATACCTTTTCTCTTTTTCTCTTTCTGTAAAAGTCTATAGCAATCCTTTCTACTATTATAACGACAAAAGCCTTTGTTCTTGGACTATCTACTTCATCAATCTTATCTATATTTTTAATTATTCTTAGAAAAGCATTATGTACAGCATCTTCTGCTAAATGATCATCCTTTAATATTTTATTTGCCACATAAAACATTATCTGTCTATATTTTTCATATATCTTTTCAAACTTGATTTTATCTTCTTCAAACTCAAGCATTGATAAATAAATTAACATTTATAATTCCTCCAAAGTAAATATCTCGAATCAATATTTTAGAGTCTAATTATAACATATATACATCTATAATTCTATTTAAATAGAGTATTGTTATGCCTGTATTTAGAAATAATATTACACATTTTAAATTATATATTAAATTATAAAACAATTTATTTTTTATATTATTTTATAAATTATATTATTCTATAAAAAAATAAGTGTTTATTTTTTTATAGAAGCTATAGATTGAATTTAAAGTAATGATATTATATAAATATAAATAATTTTATTTAAAGGAGAATCTATATGTTGGAAGTTATAAAGAATAGACGTTCAATAAGAACCTATATAGGTAAAAAAGTAGAAGAAAGCAAAGTAACTGAAATACTAAAATCAGCTATGCAAGCACCATCATCAAAGAATGCTCAACCATGGGAATTTATTGTAGTAGATGATAAATACCTCTTAAAAGAACTATCAAAGTCACAACATAGAGCAAAGCATATAGAATTCGCACCACTATGTATAGTAGTACTTGGAAATAGAAATAGATTCTTGAAGCCTGGTAAATGGATGCAAGATTTAGGTGCTTGTACACAGAATTTATTGTTAGAAGTTACTAATCAAGGATTGGCTGCTTGTTGGACAGGTGTTTTTCCTAAAAATAAAGTGGTAAGTAAGGTTAGACAAACTCTAGACTTGCCAGTAAAACTAGTACCTTATGCACTAGTATCTATAGGATATAGCGAAGAAAAAAATGAATTTATAGATAGATTTGATAAAGATAAAATACATAGAAATGTATATAAAGATAGATAACATTTAGTAATATAAATGAAAATACATAGTAAAAAGGGGACTTTTATGAAGAAAATACTTTCTATAATATTACCAAGCATGATAATAATTGCAATAGCTATATGGGGGAGAGCTGAAAAAAATATATTACTTGGATTATTTTTACTGTTTCCAATCATCTTTGTTATACAAGGGATAATGTATTCAGATTTCAAAAAGGAATTGCTTCTAGGATTCATTTTATCATCTATAGCATTTATAGTACCTGTAAATTTAATGTATAACATGGGAAATTGTATAGATTTATTAATGATTTATAATATGTTGGGTATTGGAAGTTTCTTAGTTAAAAAGAAAATATCTTCTAGGCATAGTTAATCCTTTTTAAATTGATTTCTGCTAATTTTAACAATAATCTTTCATGCACGAATTTCACTTTTTATAGATTGTATTTTTTATCTTATCTATAAAATTAATTCTAATATAGTTCAGTTTTTAAGTGACTTCATACAAAAATAGAATATAACTTATATAATAAGTTATACTCTATTTCTTATACTAATTTAAAAATAATTTTAATTATAAATTATTTTCAAATTTATAATATCTTTTTTCATCACATTCAATTACTATTTTTTCTTTAAATTTATAGTTTCTTCATTTCCATTCCAAGATATAATTACTTTATAACTAGATTCTCTATTTGAATAAAGACCTGGTCTTTGTATTTTTATTGCCTTTTCTCGACCTGCTTCTAAAACTTCTCCATTTACAATTACAACTGCATCTTTACCATCTATAAACTCATATGAATAATCGAATTTTTGGTCAAATGCTTTTTTACTATCTTTATATTTTATTTCTAATTCTGATCGTTCTTCAGTAGTCACAAACTTAGCTGTCCAATGTTCAGACTCTCCAATAAAAATATTTTCATCATGTGTTTTAGTTTTATTAAATATAAGAATTACAAAAAATATTAAAACTATAAAAATACCTATAAAAAGTTTTTTTACCATATCAATTCCTCCTTCGAATAAGTATCTGTATTATATCATTGAAAGGATTTACTTTTATATTTTTTCTTAATTTTTAGAATATTTCAACCATTATAATTTTAATATAATAAAATATATTTATTATTAGTAACTTTGGAACAGGTATTTTTGGCAATCCAATATAAACTTGTATCAAAATTAAGTTTTTGTGCTATAATAAAAGCAAGAGAACTATATTCTATTTAGCGACAGAATGGAGTTCGTAATTTAAAATAAAAAATTATTTGAATTTTTTGAATTTGATTTTTAAATCAAGTTCCCAGCCACTCTTGCCGGAGTGGCTTTTTACATGTCTAAATAATTTGCAAATTAAATAGAATATTAGACTAGCTATAACACCAGCCAATATGTTTAGTAAAAAGTTATCCATACTTAGCCACCTCCCTTCAACATTGTTGGGAGGATATCTTTTGTTGTACGGACTCCACTCTTTTTTAGAATATATTTTTTCTCTTGCTAAAATTAATTATACCATAATATGGCGATTAATTGACTTTATTTAAATAAGGATTAATGATTTATATACTAATTTTCTTTTTATTTTGTTTTATAACTTAATATATAAATTAAAATATAACTTATTTAAAAAGTTATTCTATCTTTTTCTTTTTCACATTTCTCATATACTGCTTTAAATGCCTCATATTTTTTCTTATCTGGCTTAATTATTCTTTCAAGAAAAGTGACAGGATTCATATCAAGTATTTGCATTTCTTCTAACTGTTCCTCAGTTAAACTCATTTCTATAAGTTCTACTTCAATTGCATTTTCTTTTGCTTTTAAGTAAGATATTTTATTTCTTAAAATCGAAGAAAATAATTCATAATTTGTTGCAACTATTTTAGAAGAGTTATCTTTTTTTAAAGCAATTTCTTCTGCTTCTAACAATAGTTTATAATACTTTGGTTCACTAAAATTGTATTCTCCAAACTCTATCTTAAATAAATTTTTCAGTTTATCACTCAGAGATATTTCTTCTGGTATAAAAAACTCTTTTTTATTTAAGTTCATACTCTTATTCTCATGTCTTTCCTCAATAACGTCTTTTTTATCTTGATAAGAAGTTTCTATATTTTCCTTTTTCTCTCTTATAGTAAATTCTATTGATTCAACACTTCTGCCCTTACGAATTGGCTTGTACTCAACAAATATATCTGACTTTTCATTAATCTGTTCTGTACTCTTTTTTAGTACATACTTATCAAGATCATAATATCTTTTGTATTTATCTTGTATTTCTAGAAGTTCCTTAAAATAATCTAATTTAAAAACTATTCCTTGCCTTGTCCCACTCCATTGCTTTAATAACTCATAAATTCGCATAGCAAAAAAAGTTGTAAAAGAATAAATACTTGCAAAATCTAATTTGGTGAAATTTTCCTCTATTGCTTGTATGTATTTAAATATGTGCTCATCTATTATTAAAGTTATTTCATTATAATCCAAATCCCCTTTTATAGCGTACCACTGTGTCCTTATAAACTGATCTCCTATAATTACACGAGGTTGATTATTCTGTATTCCTTCAATTAAATTTTTAAACTCCTGTTTAGTTATATTCTTATCTACTATTCCACTATAGTCTTTGTATATAGTATCAAATTTGAAAGAAATCTCTCTTGAAGAATAATTCCTCTTTTGAATTATTTCAAAAAGCTTATACACAAATTTCTGTTCAGAAGCAGAAAGAGTATATTTTCCTTGTATAAGATTATTGTGTTTTACAAGACTATTGTAGTCTTTAAAAATTTCTTTTTTATCGTATTTATTATAAATGACTCTTTTTACATTACCCAT
>NZ_CP197005.1:0-143281 GCF_056688965.1 Clostridioides sp. LIBA-2809 | reverse complement strand
TTTTTTACTCCTTATACTGTATTTTAAAAATACAAAAAAGCCTTGATTATTAATATCAAGGCTGAGACATCTAATTTACATTAACTTCCATCTTTTTTATAAGTAAAATAACTATCAAAAGTATTGCAAGGATTTATGATATATGATATTATTATCGTATATTATAAGTAAATAAGAAGTCTACTTTGCACATGATAATTAATACTGTGGTCATTTGTTTTTATTAATTTTCAGTTTGATAAATGAATTGGCGTTCATTACCAAACGTGTCGCATGTAGGCTTTTTTTATTTTTTGTTTGTTTTATTATATTATATTTTATAATGTAATTTTTTGCAATTATTTTTATATTTTGCTTTTATTTGATATATTTTATAATTATTTAATACACAATAATTCATAAAAAAACTTTTTGTTTTTTATGATTAACTTTCATTTTATGAAGTAAAGTGCATATTTTTAATATAAAAAAAACAAAAATTGTTAAAAAATAGTCATTTATTTTTCATTAAATATTCTCTTCTAAGAGTGTTAAAAGAAATCTTTTCTAAATTTTTCATACTTATCCTAAAAAAATTCAAAAAAAATTCAAAAAAGAACCATATTATATAAAACTAAAATTAATCATTTATTGATAAAAAAAATAAGCTGTATTTATTAGCAATATAAACAAGGAGGGTAAAGTTAATGAAAAGTAAGTTGTTAATTACAAATAATTATTACAGTGTAAAAAAAGAAATTGAAGTACTTGAAAAAGCTTTAAATTTTAAAGATATTAATATTGAAAAAATTACAACAAAAATAGATATTAATGACTTAATATCTAGAATAGAAATAATGCCTATAGTAGATTCTTTTAGAGTATTGATTATTGATATAAATAAATATTCTAGTAAAGAGTTAAATGTGATTACTAAAGCTATATCTATATCAAGAACTTGTATAGTTTTATCTATTTATTATACAAAAGATATTTTTGATAAAGGAGATAAAACTATAGTAAAGATATTTCAAGACTCCAAGATTGAAATAAAAAAATATTTAACTATAGTGAAATCAGAAGTTGAAAAAATTTTATTATATCATAATTTAAATTTAAATCCAAATATATTTATTAATTCAGACAATATGGATGTAGTTCTAAATGATATAAAAAAAATAAGTTCATTAGATAATAATTTTAAGAATTATGAAGAATATTTATCTGAGTCATTTAATAAAAATACATTTGATTTAATAGATGCTATTGAAAGTAAAGACATAACCAAAGCAATAGAATTATACAAAACCATTTCAAAAACATCGAACATAATAGGTATTAATTTAACTTTATTGAATCATTTTAATTTAATGAGACAAATACAAAGTATACCTAAAAATATAAGAAATATATTATATGAAAGAGAAAAATCAGTAAAAGGCAAAGCAAATTATATACATGAATTTAGACTTAAAATTTTAGAAGATAAGGCTAAGAGAAGTACATTAGACTTAGAATTTACAGTAAATGAGTTACTAGAAAATGATTTAAATAAAAATAAAATAAATCTTGAGAAATCAATAAATAATACTGAGGGGAGAAAAAATAAAATGTCATTATTAGCAAATAGATATAGACCAAAATTATTTAAAGAAGTAACTGGACAAGGTCATATACCTTCCATTCTTTTAAATCAAGTAAAAAATAGAAATATAACAAATAGTTATATTTTTAAAGGACCTAAGGGAAGTGGCAAAACTACAAGTGCAAGAATATTAGCCAAAGCAATTAACTGTCTTAGTCCTATTGATGGAGAACCTTGTTTACAATGTGAGAATTGTAAATCTATAGAAAATAATACATCAATTGATATATATGAATTGGATGCAGCTTCTAACAATGGTATAGATAATATTAGAGAAATAATTGATAGTATTAGATATGCTCCATCTAACTTAAAATATAAGGTTTATATAATAGATGAAGCTCATAGACTATCTGCACAGGCAGCTGATGCTTTTCTTAAAACTTTAGAAGAACCACCATCATATGTAGTTTTTATATTGGCAACAACAGATGCGAACCAATTGCCAGCTACTATCAGGTCAAGATGTCAGTTATTTGATTTTAGAAGAATAGCTGTAGAAGATATTTTAACTAGATTAAAACATATTAATTTGTTAGAAAAAGGTGATTTAGAAGAAAAAAGCTTAATGCTAATAGCTAAACTAGCAGATGGAGCATTAAGAGATGCAGTAAGTTTGTTAGAAAAAGTAATCAGTTCAAATAAAAAATCATATGAAGATATAGTTGAGTTACTAGGTGTAGCATCAAATGAAATTTGTCTTAAAATAACAGAGAAATTAATAAATAAAAAAAGTGATGAAGCAGTAGAGGAATTTTACACTATAATTAAATCTGGAAAAAGTATAGAAATATTTATTAATGACTTAATGACCACTTTTAGAAATATAATGCTTATTAAATGTGGAGCAGATACAAATATAATTGCTATGAATGAAAATTATATAAAGAAAGTACAGTATTTTGCAAAACAAATAAATTTTGAAAACATATTTGAGATAATAGATATATTACAAGACGCAGAAAGTAAATTGAGAAAGACATCTCAAGTATCTATTTTAGTTGAAATGACACTAATAAAAATAAGTAGATTGAATAGAAATAAACAGATTAATAGTGATTTCCCAAATGATCTTGAAGATATAGAAATTGAGGAAATAGAGATTAATTCAATTAATAATAATATAGCAAATAATAATATTGAAGAGAAAGGAAATAATATTTTACTTGATCAAATAAGAACAAATATAGTTAACTATTTAAAAAATAAAACTAATCCAAATCTAGTATACATATCCAATATAATCAATAACTCAGCATTTAAGGAAGATTTTGATGAAAATATAATAAGAATTTCTGTGGCAATTAGTACAAATAAAAAAGAAAATGACTATGCTATAGATTATTTAAAAGAATTCGAAACCTCAGAGAACTACATAAAGAGAGAAATAATAAGTGCATTCTCTAAAAATAATATTAATACACAATTTGAAATTGTAATAGAATAAAAAATCAAATTATATATAAAAAGGGGATTTTAATATGATTAATAATATTAACATAGAGGGTAATTTAGTAAGTGATGGAACTTTTAGAAATTCTGAATCTGGCTCATTATCATATTTTAACACTATTGCTTTAAATTCAGTAAACTCTAAAGGAGAAAGAGAACGTTATTTCTTTCCTATAAGAGCTCATGGAAAATTAGCTCTATATATGGCTAAAACAGCACGTAAAGGAAATGAGATAACTATATCAGGTTCTTTAACTCAGAATCCTTTAAACAAAGAAATTAATATTCTAGTAAATAAATATACAAATCATGATTTAAATAGAGTAAAGGTATCTAGATATAACCCAAATAGTAATTCTTATAATCAAGGAAATGGTTATAATCAGAGTAACAATAATCAAGGTAATCATTATAGTCAAAGTAATAATTCTTATGACCAAGGAAATGGCTATAATCAGAATAACAATAATCAAGATAATCGTCATAGTCAAAATGATAATCCGTATAATCAAGATAATCGTCATAGTCAAAATGATAATCCGTATAATCAAGGTAATCATTATAGTCAAAGTAATAATTCTTATAATCAAGAAAATAGTTATAATCAGAATAACAACAATCAAGATAATCGTTATAGTCAAAATGATAATCTGTATAATCAAGATAATCATTACAATCAAAATAATAGCTCTTATAACCAAAGAAATAGTTATAATCAAAATAATAATAATCAAGATAATCGTTATAGTCAAAATGATAATCCTTATAATCAAAGTAATAATAATCCTTATAACCAGGGAAATAATTTCAATCAAAATAATAATCAGTTAGATCCTTACAATTGGACAGACTATGATGAATCAAAAAGTAATAAGGATTCTAGAGAAATAGATTGTAAAGATTTTAGTGGACTATATGTATAGAATAGATACCATGATTATCCATTTAAATACACTTTATACCATTTTTATTTAAAGTAATGAATATTTATGCAATAAAAAAAAGCCACTCTTATGGGTGGCTTTAAAGCCCTTAAAAAACATTTAATTTTATCTTTAAATATAAATTGTAAAATTACATGCGTAAAAGATTCGCCAATCTATCATATGTATTATATCCAACAATTCCATCAGAAGTTAGTGAATATGCTCTTTGAAATTTTTTTACTGCATTATATGTATCATCCCCAAATATTGAATCTACTTGTACTGTATATTTAACAGCACATAACATAAGTTGAGCACAATGTACATTATTACCCCTTGTTGTGTATCCATATCCAACAGTAATTCTTGTGCTTATAGTATAATTGCTATCTCCTGAGATTTTAATCGTTGCTTTCTCAGCGTCATAAGCACCATTAAAATGTGAATAAACTCCTATATCATAATCATCTGACTTAAGTAAATTTGAATTTACTGGTACAAAAATTTCTGCATCAGGTTCAGGTGTTATATTTAATGCCTTACATTTCTCATCATAATTATCTTTTATGTCTTGTGGAGCATCTTTATATATATATTTGTATGCATCTACTTCAAATTTAATTATTTTATTTTCAGATGTATTTTCACCTCCTTGTGTTTCTGTTTCTGCAAAAGCTGTATTTGTAAATACAAGCATTGAGCAGCAAATTACTGCTAGTGTTTTCTTTAACTTCTTTAACATAATGTCCTCCTAAAAATATTATTATTCTATTACATATTTGTAGAATATGATAGATATCTCTATTTTATCAGAATTTTTAGGAATTTAACCTATTTTTTTACATTTTTATTTATAAAGTTTTTATATATCTTTTAGTGGCATTGCATAATCTATATTATTAAAATTGAACATTGAACTGGATACAATAGTCTTATTTCCAAATTTATTTATCAAAATTATTTGCTATTTCTATAAGATATTCAAATTCTTCTTTACTTAAGATATTATCTTCATATAATGAAAGAAATAGACTTCCTACTGAATTATTATGCAAGTTACTTACAAAATCTTTTGTTACATAGTTTAAGTATTCTCTATATTCAATTATAATTTTATAATGTGTATATCTATCAATTTTTTCAGCTGATAAAAATTTTCTTTTAACAAGCCTTGATAGAAGTGTTAGCGTAGTTGTCTGTTTCCAATCATATTCATTTTGCATTGCTTCAATGACTTCTTTAGAAGTTACATCATCATTTTTTTTCCAAATAAATTTCATTACTTTTAGTTCTGCTGGTGGTATTTTTTGTATCATTTTATTCATCATAGGTTGACTTACCTCCTATCAGGATATATTCTAATTTAATACTACAAAATTAGAATAATTAAGTCAATAGAAATTTTATCGGCTATATCGTTGAATTCCATCCAATATGAATTGTGTAAGTATGTCCTGTTTTTTGAAACTTTTATTTTTTTCAGTGAACTCTAGAAATTTATTATATACATCTGAATATATTTTAAAAGATTTAACTAATATATCACCAGTTAGATTTTCAGTATTTATTTTAAATTGTATGACATCTACTATATTTTTCTCTTCTTCAGCTTTTTTAAAAAATTCAATAGCTTTAAAAATATCTTCTTTATTTTCAATAAGCTCTCTTAGATCTTTCTCTAATTTTTTTATTTCATATATCGGACTCATAGATTCACTAGAATTAATACTTATAGAATCATGTGGTATTACTGAAGTATTACTATAGTAAGAAGGATTTTCTTTGTTACTAGAATTAATTTTATTGTAACATTTATTTACTTGATCTAATTCATATCCAGCTTTTTTTATACGATCTCGCCAAGTTGATGATGGTAAACTTAAATTTCTACATACTTCTGCTTTAGATAATCCCAAAGACATTTTTTGATTGAAGTAATTTATTTGTTCATTAATTGTTAATTTATCAAATTCTTTTCTATTCAATGAATATTTCCCCCTATATTATTATAAAGTTAGTATATATCTATATTTTAATAAGATATTATAAAAATAATACTTTTGTAATATCCAATATATTTTACAGTTGTAACGTATTAGTAATTTATATATATTTTAGCATCATTAACATATAAAAAGTAGACTTTATGTTTAATTAGAGAAAATTATAGTAATCTATATTAAAAAGCTTTATTAAAACATTTAGTTAAGACATTTAATTAAAACATTAATTAGCAAAAACGTAATATACATGTATTATAGTATTATCAATGTATACATAAATTCATAAATAAAAAAAATATAATTATGTTAATAATATTTTTTGTTATTGTTAAAAAAAAATATTAAACTATTAATAAAAAACTTTCTTTTATAATAAAATGTGGATAAAATATGTAAAAAAAAAGATACATTTAATTAGATAATGAATTTATCTAATTAAATGTATCTTTTTTTTGCATAGTAAATTAAGAGTAATGGACTTTTATTACCCCTAATTAATATATTTTATTTTAGTATAAACTACCAATATTCAAAATTGATTTTGTTATAAAAGACCTTACAAATCCACCAGGATTATGTATATTATTAATATTTATGTTATCTTCATAATAAGTGTTATCAAACATATAATTTAAAGCAATTAATACTTTTTTAAATCCAAATTCGATAGAAAGATTAACTAATTCATTTACAATAAGAGTTTTTTCAGATTCAAGTTTTATATTTGTATCTAATAAAGGTTTTTTAAACTTAAATCTTAATAATGTATCAGAGTAATTAGAACTAAATGAGAAATTTCCATTATTAAATAAATTTAATATTCTTTTTTGAGTTGAATCTCTGAAATTTTTATTAAATTCAGATTTGGATTTATAATTAGTAATATCTAATCGATTTCCTAAAGGTTTAAATCTAGAATTTTTACTATATATAATATTATTAATTAACTTGCTTGATTTTTTTATATACTCAGGTAAAGTATTTACTAAATTTTCTTTATTAAACACAATTTTTTTACCTCTACTTTTTTTAGCTGCATCAATCCATAGCAATTTTTTTAGCTCAACCTTTAACTCATTAATACAATTTATATCCAAAAAATTAGCTAGATCATCAGTAGTTAATGTTATATACCCACCACCACCATTTTTCTTTTTAAAATGATTTTTATATTCATCACATATTACTATATCAAATTTTCCATAGCCATTAGAAGAAGGTGTAAAGTATGCTAATCCTAAAATAGAAAGTAAATTTTGATTTCTTCTAGCTGTTGGAACTGATATTCCACATAACGTAGCTATATCTTTATAGCTTACATGTTTTCTAACAAAACATTTATTATAAGGCAAAAAATGATACAGTAAATATTGTTTTATTAAAGATTTAGTAACAGATATAATTTGTATGGAATCATTTTTCAATAGACCATTTTCTTTTTCAAGTTCATAATATCCATCATTTATTTTAACTATATCTATTTTATTTTTAAAAATAGATATTACTTTTTTTATTTTTAATTTAGAGATTCTAGTATTTGGTTTTAAATCTTCAAATAATAGCTTATTAGTCATTTTTTACCTCCTTTCATGTTTTATTTTACATACATAATAAAATATAAGCATATATTACATAAAATATAAATAAAAGTCTACATAAGAAAGGTTCGCAGATTCTATTGTCTTTCTAGTAGAAGCATTGAAATTACTAATATAAAAAAAGGTTCGCAGATTTCATTGTCTTTTTGGTGTGAAGCAGCATTTTCAACTGTTTGGTTATAAATTTGCAAAGATATGATTAAGGTGAAAAAATTTTTCGACATTTTTTACTGCCTGAAAACATTGAAAAATAGAAAGGTTCGCAGATTCTATTGTCTTTTTAATAAATAAGATTCTATTAAAATGGAAAGGTTCGCAGATTCTATTGTCTTTTTATATGTAAATATATATTAAAATAATAATATTTCTAAATTTTGTCGATTTTTATGTTTACAAATTGATGGATAAAGATATTTTTATATTAGAGATATAAGAAAGGTTCACAGATTTCATTGTCTTTTTTTATATGAAAAGCAATAATTATATAGGTACTAATGTTAAATGTGTAAGAAAGGTTCGCAGATTTCATTGTCTTTTTTGAATATAAAAGTAGTGGTTATATTTATACTAATATTGTATATATAAGAAAGGTTCGCAGATTCCATTGTCTTTTTGGATATAAAAAAGTAGCAACTATATATAGACTAATGTTAAATGTATAAGAAAGGTTTGCAGATTCCATTGTCTTTTTGAATATAAAAAAAGTAGCAACTATATATAGACTAATGTTAAGTATATAAGAAAGGTTCGCAGATTTCATTGTCTTTTTGAATATAAAAAAAGTAGCAACTATATATAGACTAATGTTAAGTATATAAGAAAGGTTCGCAGGTTTCATTGTCTTTTTAAATGTAAAAATATATATAAGAGAGATTAATAGGTTATATTGTTCTCTTAACTAATTATCAAAAGTAAAATTAATAATATGATTTTTATACAATGTAAAATGTTTAATATTACTATATAATTTTTAAATAATGTACATAATGTATTAAATATATGTTTTATTAAACAATAAATTAATGTATTATAATATCTGAAGGGGGTGATAAAATGTTGTATGAAAAGTTAGATGAAAAACTTGAATTTAGCGAAAAAGAACAACAAAATTTTTTGAATTTAATAATACATGCTATTTATGAACAAGAAAAATTTAAATTTATCACACAAAGGTTTTTTGAAGTATATATGATAAAAGAGCATGATACTATAGAAAATGTGAGACCTATTTTTGAAGATTTTTTATCATCAACTATTTTATCTAAATTAAATTATTTAACAACTCCTAGAAAAACAAAAAAATTAAGGTCTCAAGAGATAACGTCTAGTTGGAGAATAAAGAATAATTGGGTAAAAATGGCATTAGATTCCATGAATAGTAATAAAGGTGAACCTAAATTACTGAAAAGAGAATATCTGTCTATTAGGGATGAATATCTTAAAAATCAAGGGAAAATAAAAAGTATTGATTTAGACTCTCCAGAACAATTAATAGAAATGAGAGAAACAACACTAAGAAATTGGGCATTTGATAGTTTTTATAACATATCAGATTTTCCATATTTATTTGAAATGTCAGATTCTAAAATAAAATCTGCTTTTTCACATGATTTACTTTTATGTATAACAGAGATACTTAAAGCACAATACGAATATGATATTAATAAAATTGTTCTTACTACACCTGCATATATAGCACCAGGCATATTTTTACCAACCATTAGGCCAAGAAAAATTAAAAATCTTGAAATAGTTAAGACAGATGATAATTCATATGTATCAAATGAATATAATGCTAAAGATCATAAAGGTGTTCAATTAAATTTATTGTACAAGTTCTCATTTGATTTTAAAGAAAAAAATGGATCAGATATAGAAAATTTTAGAACAGAATTATCTAATAGTGAAACTGAGAAAAAAGCTATGCCTAAAATATCACTGGATAAAAAAGACTTAGCAATTATTATTTATATTGAACGAATTTTTAATTTAGATACAGCAACATTTTATTTGGTTGATCTATTAAAGTTCTTAGGATTAGCAAGGGCTAAGAAGAATTATGATGATATTAGAGAACGCCTACTGAAACTTCCATATTATACAGTTGATAAGAGTGTTGAAAAAGGTGGTAAAATTAAAAGAAAAGGAACTTTTAATTTCTTTACATCAGTAGATATTATAACAACTGAAAGTAATAGAGAGATTGTAAAGGTAATAAGGGCAGTTCCTCCAGAATTTGATAGAGTTTCAACTGACCTGATGTATGAAAATGAATTAAAGAAATTAAAATTAGAGCAATCTATAAATTTAGCATATTTTCTTGAAGGTAGAAGAAATTATTTGATTAGATGTGGAGAAGATTTACAAAATAAAACGTATAGATTTTTTATTGATAATCTTAAATATGAAGTTCATATTGATAGTAAAAAAACTCTTAAAACTAATATGACGTATTTGGAACTAGCATTTAATGAAATAAAAATGAATCAATTTATAATAAAAGATTATGTCATGGGGAAGGACTATTTTGATGTATCTTTTTATGAAAATACAGAAAAACAAAGATGTTTGTTAAATAGTATAATAGGATCTTTACCAGAGTATATAAATGCATTAAAATAAATCCCTTTTATTTTTATAGGAGGGATTTATTTTAATTTAAATTAATTTTTTAAGATATTATAATCTTAAAGATATTTTTGATTGATTATAAATTCTTAAACTTATCAAATTCTTTTCTGTTCAGGACTATTAAACCCTATATTATTATAAATGTTAGTATGCATCTACGCTTTAATAAGATATTACAAAAATAATACTTTCGTAATATCTTATATATTTGTTTATCAAATTTTAATTTATCAGATTTTTTATGTTCAATAACTATTTTTCACTATATTATTATAAAGTGGTATATATCTATGTTTTAATAAAATATTACAAAAACAATACTTTTGTAATATTTTATATATTTTTTGAGAGATTATATTCTTCATATTCTTGAAATGCTTTGGCAGTATCATTATTTGGTGAAGGCAGATTTCTTTGGACCTTTGATACTATATCTTTGAATTCTTCAAACTCATAAAACTTTCCAAGAAAATCTAGATTCGAATTTTTACCTTTTATTATATTGTTATCAATATAATTTCTTTGAGATTGTAAATAACTTATATAACTATCATAATCTTTGATTAGCTGATTAACTAGTTCTTTATTATCACCTACAACAAGTTTTCTTATATCATTTAAAGCATCTAAATTGGACTTACAAGATGCAATACAAGTGTCAAGTAAAATTCTATAACTATCAATTGATTCTTTTGTACTCTGTATATCTTTAAAATTTTTATATGTTATATAAAAGTTAGAAGATAAAGATAAACTATATATGTATATATGGTTTTGAGTTTTATCATTAACTATTTTAGGAATTTCAATCCTTGGGAACCTAGTGTAAAAAATTTCATCTAATTCATTTTCATTTTGGGGTTCATCTAGTTCTTTGTTTTCTTTGCCATAATTTTCATCTCTCTTTGTTGAGTTTTTTATATTCTCAGATATATTATACTCAGCTTTTTTAGGGTTATTGAAAATCATAAAATAAAAAACTAATAATATAAGTACAACAAAGGATGATAAAAATATAATTAATACTAGTTTCTTGTCTTTTATTTTTCTTAAATTCATTTCTATTCCTCCAATTTATCTAAAATTTAATAATACTTAATATGGGGCAATTTAGCATTTTATTTGAAAATATTTAATTATTTTTTCAAATAAAATATTTATTTGCCCCATATTTATTGAAAATAAAAATAGCTGTATATCAGTAAAATTAAATGGAGGTTTTATATGAACTTATTAGGTGTTAATGAGGAACAACTTAAAGCTATAAAAACAAATAGTACTCATGTACTTGTAATAGCAGGAGCAGGATCTGGTAAAACAAAAACTATCAGTAAAAGAGTTTCTTATTTAATGAAAAAAAGGATTAGCTATAGAAATATATTTTGTATAACATTTACAAGGTATGCTTCTAATGAAATGAAAAAAAGAATTATGAATGAATCAGAAAATGGAGAAAAGGTATTTGTAAATACATTTCATATGTTTTCAACTTATATCTTAAAAAAATATGGTAACTTTAAAGGATATACTATGATTTCAGAGATTGAAAAAAAGAATTTAATCCAAAATATAACTAAGAGATTTCAAATAAATAAAAGTGATATTTTGATTAATGCAATAAAAAATTATGATATTCAAAATAAAAATAGAAGTATATCTTTAGCATTAAAAGAATATTTATTTACCCTAAAAAGATATAAATTACTTGATATAGACTTAATACTTCCATTATGCTCTGAACTTCTAAATGATGAAAATATTGCATCAGAAGTTAGAGATGAAATGAAGTATATTCTTGTAGATGAATATCAAGATTCAAATGATATACAAATAGAAATCATAGATAAAATATCACCAAATAATTTATATGTTGTTGGAGATGATTCACAAGCAATTTATGAATGGAATAATTCAAAGGTAGAATATATATTAAATTTTGAAAAAAAATATGGTGCAGAGGTTATAAGATTAGTAAAGAACTACAGAAATACAAATCAAATAATAAATTCAGCAAATAAAATAATATCACTTAATTTAAATCAAATAAAAAAAGAAATGGTAGGGTTTAAAAATGGCGAAGATATTGAAATTGTTACTACTGATAATCAAGAAATACAAAATATAAAGATAACTTCTCAAATTTGTAAGCATGTTTATGGTATTGATGATAAAAACATAGCAATATTATGTAGAACTAATATGGAAATAAAAAAATTATCCAAGGTCTTTATTAATTATGGTATAGAATTTAATAGCTCGATTAAAGAAAATAGTAATAGTAGGCTTCTTAATATCTTAACTTTAGCATCAAATCCACAAAATGATTTGTTAGCTGAAAGTATATTGAAACCTTCAGAAGAACAAAAAATAAGAGCATTGAAGGAAAGTATAAGCATATTTGAAAGTATTAAATTTGATAATAAATCGGAAGAAATTTTAAACTTTGAAAAACTAAATAATTGTATAAAAACATCCACAGCAATAAGAGCATACGAATTAGCTAAGAAGTTATTCAAAATAGAAGATATTGTTTTAAAAAATAAAATAAAAAAATGGATCTCAAATAGTACTGTTATTAAACAAAAAAATATTGGATTTATTGAATATCTTTGTTATGAAAATACAAAGGGAGGACAAGAGTGTTTAAAAGAAAACAATAATAATGTAAACTTATTAACTATTCATTCTTCAAAGGGATTAGAATTTGATGTAGTGATAATTCCAAACTTATATGAAGAAAATTTTCCTAGAAAAAATGAAAGTTTGGAATCAGCAAGAAGGCTTTTTTATGTAGCATTAACTAGAGCTAAAGAAAAAGTAATATTGTATATTCCTAAAAACTCTGAAGAATATGGGAAAAAGATAAAAAATAGAGAACCAAGTATTTTAATAAAAGAAATAACTAACTAGAGGAGTGAGATATTATGAAGTTTAGTAATATAAGAATAGAGCTTTTTTCAATTTTGAACAATATAAATAAAAACAACATAAATAAAGTAATATTACCTTATATACAAAATAGTCCTATTTTTTATATAACTGATGAAGACAAGAAAATAATAAATATTGTTTTAAAAGAATTTTTGGAAAGTAAAGATATTAGGAGCTATAGTATTAATGAGAATCATGTAGCTATAAGTCTTTAAAAATAAATTAATGATATTTATTAAGAGCAACACTAAAGTATTACTTTAGTATTATTTTCAATAAACGTATTACTTAATTAAAAACATCACTAAAACTAATTGGTTCCTAGTGATGTTTTTATTTTTTGGAATTTTTCAAAAAAATAAAAGTTTTGACCCATATTAAAGATAAGAAAAATTTAAGCTAATTTTTAGTAAATAAAAAATAAACTGTTTTAATCAGTTAAAAAAAGGGGGACATATGTTATGTCAAGCAACATAAAACAAATATTTAAATCTGGTCGTGATACAAAGGTATTTGCTGTAGAAGATGATTTAAGTGTAAATGATTTTTATAATGAAATAGGTATTTTAAAAGCTATATTACATTCAAAGGTATCTAGAATAACAATGATAATAAATGATTCAAAAAACAATAGTAATACAAAACTAAAGTTCTGTTTTAATGTTAATGAATGGAAAGAATTCAGCAATTTATTAAAAGATGGTCCAGAAGGTTTTGGGAAGAATTGTGTAAATACAAATACTAAACCTAAATATAAAAAGACGAAGATAAATAAATATACAAGCTTTGAAGATGGATATAAAGAAATAAGAAATTTTAGTGTATCTTGTAACAAAGACAATCAGAAAGAAGGTAAATATTATTGGACAATTAGTATATCTATTGGAAAAGGAAAGTTAAAAGACCCTAAGAACAGTTACAAAGGCATAATTAAAGAAACTTATTCTGAATTAAAACAAAACTACTTTGTTTTACAGACTGAAGAAATTAATGAAATGATTGAAATGGTAAATAAATATATACCTTTATGGGAAAATAGTATGTTCCCCATTTTTCTTGAAAATAGAAAGGCATTTAGCAAAAGGTTAATTGAAAATAATTCTGATTATGGAACTATTGGTAGATGGAATAATTCGCCTAATAAAAATTCAGGTGATTATATAAAAAATAATGTAAATGATACTAAAAATAGCGAGTTCTGTTCAGCATGTAATGTACATGTTGATGAAAAAACAGAAAAAATAACAAATTCAAAATATGGTAGAACCTTGTGCTATAAATGTTCTAATGAATTAAATAAAACCAAAGGAGATAAAAAATGATAATAAAAAGAGAAGATATAAAGCAAATACTTGTACAAGCTAGTAAATTTGGAGAATATGTTCAACTACAAATTGAAGATTATAAAGCAATAGTAAAGAGTGTAGGGAAAAAAAATATATATTTTGAAGCAGAGATTAAAGAAATTGAAAATCCTATAGAAGGAGAATTTTATATTTTTGATAAACAAGCCCTAGATATTTTGCAAAAATGCCCTAAAGATGTAACTATTGAAAAAACCAAGAAAAATAAAATTAATATAAAATCTGGAGAATTTAAAGTGAGTCTAGCTGAGACAAAGCAAAGTATCATAGACATTGACGAACCAGAAATCAATTATTGTTTAACTGTAAAAAACTTAAATAAAGTAAAAAATGTTAGATATGCAGCGGCATCTAAAGATACTAGGCCAGCACTAGAATGTGTTTATTTTGAAGTAAATCCAGATATAGGGAAAATAAGAATAATAGCTACAGACTCTTATAGAATAGCTATTGATGAAATTAATTATGTATGTAATGAGAAAATAAAGAAAGGCTCATTTCTATTAGATAAAAAAGTTCTAGGTGATGTAATAAGTAAAGATGATGATTGTGCAGTACTAGGTGTATGTGATAATAAAATTATATTTGCATTTGAAAATGGTATTGTTATAGGTATTGATATTTTAGCAGAAAACTATATTGATATTGAACGTATGTTGGCAAGTATGAAATTTAGTTTTCAATTTAAAATAAAGCGAGAAGCTTTTACTAAATCAATAAAAAGATGTAAAATAGGTGATAAAAATTCAATTAAATTATCTATTGGAAAAAGTAGTTTAGGTATAGAAATGGATTCAAATGAAACTTCAATTTATATAACTGATGAGATTGAGATAGTAGGAGTTGATGAATGCTTAGAGGTTAATCTATCATTAAATTATCTTTCAGATGCTCTTGAAAATATGAACTCTGAATATATTACTGTAAAATACAGTGATAACAGTACATTTCCGATATTAATAGAGGATGATAGCAATAAAGCTATTATACTTCCTGTTGCTAAATAAAATATTAAAAGGGATATTTATAATATCCCTTCTTCAGATTGGAGGATTAATTTAATATGGATTATTTTGATAATGAAGAAAAATTAAATATTATTAATGTTGCATTAAAATGTGATATTGAATTAATTAAAACAATTGATAGCTCTAGAGTATTGGCACATTGTCCATTTTGTGATGATAGAAGTGGACATATGTACTTGACTATAGAAAATAAGGAATTTAGAAATTTTTATAAATGTTATAAATGTGGGAGTTATGGCAGTTCAGTTTCTTTATATGCTAAATCAAAGGGTATAACTACTAAGGAAGCATATATAGAATTAATTAATGATATTTCAAGAGAGAGACTAAATGTCAGCAAAAAAATAATTGAAAAGGTACAAAAAAAAGGTAATTCTTGTGATATTAAAGATGTAAATTATCTAGATTCTATATATAGAGTATTTTTAGATTCACTTATACTAGAGGATAAACATTTTAACAATCTAAAAAATAGAGGGTTAAATGATTTTATTATAAAAAAGAACTTGTATAGAACAATAGATATTAAATATAAAGAAAGAATAAGAATTTGCAAAAACTTAATCAATTTAGGATTTGATTTAAAAGGTGTTCCAGGTTTCTATAATGATAAATTTGGCAAATGGAATTTTGTATCTAAAAAAGGATTTTTAATTCCAATTGGAAATCTTGATGGAAGAATTATATCCCTACAAATAAGAATGGATGATGAAGAACTTATATCAAATAAAAATCTAAAATCAAGATATAAATATTTCTCATCATATAAATATCAAGATGGAACAAAAGCTATTGCAGCAATCCATTATATAAAAGGAAGTAATAATGACAACTCAATAATCATTACAGAAGGACCACTTAAAGCTGATATAACTAATTTCTTTAGTAATAAGTCTATTATAGCAATTCCAGGTGTGTCCATAGGACATAGTGAAGTTGTAAGGATGATTAAAAGTTTGGGAAATCCCGTAGCTATAATTTGTTTTGACATGGATTTATATGACAATATTAATGTTAAAAGAAGCATGATTGAATTATGTAAAAAATTTAATGAAAATAATATATCTTTTGTATATAAGTCTTGGAAGGAAAAATATAAAAAAAATAAAAATCTAAAGGGTATAGATGATTTGCTATACCATGAGTATAAAAACAGAGTATAGGTTGAATGTTAATATTCAATCTATACTCTGTTTTTATATTTACAAAAACATAATTTACATAGAAAACATAAAATATATAATTTACATAATTAACATAAAATTAATTGAATATATATTTTAATTAATTTTATGTTAATATATAGTTTGCATATTGAAATTTGACTTACAGTTATGTACTTTAAACAGAAAATCACATGAAAGATGAAAGAAATTAGAGAATTATATGTAATTATATAGTATTATGTAAATATATAAAATTATGTAATTTATATATTTACATAATTTACATTGAATTCATAGATTTTTTATAATATAATTACTATATAAAGAATATTTATTTAAAAGGAGATTTAAAGATGGATAAAGTTGAGATTCTAGATACTAAAGCAAAAACAATGGTAAAAACAATAAATTTAAAAGTTGGAAATGATACTGGGAATAGTGAACATGATATAGTGATATCAGATTCAAGTGGAAGTGATATTGAACAAATATGCCAACCTAGTGTAATATCAAAGGTAAGAAAAAAACCAAATTTAGAATCTATTGATGAAAAATATATGATAGAAAATATAAGTGATAATTTAATTGTTGAAGTGCTTTCTGATGAAGTAAGTCCAGGTATTTTTTTTGTTGGAAATTATGCTCTTAAAAGTGGAGAAAGAATAAAAAGTATTGAGATTGGATTAGATAATGATAAAGCAAATAATGATGTTGTATTTATAAGTACTTTAGCTCATATTGCAGGATTTGCAGTAAAAAAGGCCTATAAAGAAGGCGTTTTGGATGATGAAATTAATGTTAATATAGAAATGGGATGCTCTTTGCCAATAGGTCAATATAATAATAAAGTAGCAGAGTTATTTGAAAACAGATTTATGAATGATAAAAGTATTGTCAAGGTAGTTACACCTAAAAAATCCATTGAAGTTAAATTAAATTTTGATTTTGTACATGCTATACCAGAAGGTGTGACAGCATCATTTGCTCTTAGTGAAATGGATGATAGTATATTTAAATCATATAATGATGTAAATGAAGAAAAATTAAATAAAGAATATTTCAAAACTCATAGAGTGTTACATATTTCAATAGGTGAAGGAACTACAGAATATCCAATTACTAAAGGTATTGCATATGAACCTAATTATATAAGAGGTTCTAATAATGGTCTAGGAATAGCGATTGACAATTCTTTGGATGAATTTATAGAGTTAAAAGGCATGACCAATTGTTCTAGACAAAAGTTTAGTGAAATAATTAGAGATAAAAAGCACAGATATTATGAAGATGCTTTAGAAATTCTTGAATTTCACTTAGATCCACAAACAGACGCAATTTATAATAAAGCAAAAACAGAACTAGAAAGAGTAAATAATGAAATTGATATAATTGTTGTCTATGGTGGTGGAAGTATATTAATGAAAAATATATTGGAAAGAAGATTAAAAAGATTATGTGAAAGAGCTGGGATAAAATTATTGTATATTGATGAGAAGTATGCAGTTACTTTAGAGTCTAAGGGATTGTATAATCTTGTAAATTCAGCCTTATGGCAAGTTTTAAAGAATGATAGATTGGCTTCTTTAAACAAATAATTTTTTAGGAGATAAAAATGTCAAAAAATAATTCGGAAGTAAAAAAAACAAAACTAGTTTATATAGATCCTCAGACACATTCTTTACTTAAAGCAGAAGCAATGATAAATAATGCTAGTATAAAAGAAACACTTGAAAATATTGTGAAAAATTCAGTTAGTGACATGGCTAAGATGATAGTTGATGGTACCACTTCTAAAACTAATAATCAAAATAAAGTATCAAATGAATATGATAAAAAAGATATTGAATCTTTTAGTGAGAATATAGAAAAATTAGAAAAAGAACCTGAGTGTGAGAAAAAGAATGAAGCAACAGAAGATATTCCAGGAGAGGTATTATCAAATGAATATGATAAAAAGAGCATTGAATCTTCTAGTGATAGTGTAAAAGAATTAGGGAAAGAGCCTGAATATGAGAAAAAGAATGAAATAACAGAAGGTCTTTCAGAAGAAGTATTAAAAGTATATAGAAGATAAAAATGTTTTCATAAAACAAAGAAAAGATTATAGTTAATATAGTCTTTTTTTTGTTTTATGAAAATATTGTTTGAAAAACTCTTATTAATGTTATAGAATATGCTCATAAGATGCATTAAAAATTGCATTTTTTGGAAATTAAAAAGTAGCCATTTCACAATAAATGGCTACTTTGCGATAAAAATATAGCTCACATCAAAAAAAATTTGAACTTTTTCCTTAAAAAACAAACAAAAAATATAATATAAAATCAATAATAGTTTGAAATATAATAATTTCAATTACAATTAAAATATAAATCAATAATTTAGTTATAAAAGTACTGTTTAAATAAATTTTTATCTTTAATTACGATAAAATCAAGTCACCCAAAATTGTGAAATGGCTACTTGAAAAGAAGATATTTATGTACATAATTGAGGTTATTATCAAATGAATTAATTGAAATTGGGGGGAGAGAGTATCATGATGAAAACAGCTGACATTCAAAAAAGCACTACAGAAAAGGGCAACTCTAGAAAGAATTCAAATGAGAGGGAAAAGAAAAGATTAGATAATATAAATTTGAAGTCAAACCAAAGGAAATATGAAGATGAAGAAGATTGTAAAGATAAAAATGATGGTATAGCTGAAATGATAAAAGAAACATTTACTATTTGTTCATTTCAAAATGATATATCATATTTTGTTAAAATAAGAGTTGATCGTATAGGATATTATAAAAATATCAGTAAATCAATAGGCATTGAACATACTAATTTATTAAATCCAGAAAATAATATAATAGAAGAACAAAAAAAAATAGTATCTGTATTCAATATTCAAGAAAGATACATAAAATTAAAATTATCATTATCACCAAGATTAAAAGAATTACTTACATACATGGAAGAAATAAAAGAAGAACCACCAGCAAAATATATTTGTTATGAAATGGATATAAGTAGACATAGATTAAAGTCATTACTAACAGAAATCTTTGAACAGATTGATGAAATTTATAAAATTTATTTGGAAATTTCATAAAAAAAAGATAGTTTACTCTATTTATTGCTAGTAAAAGATATATTTTTCACTTTTATAAAATTTTGATTGTTTTTTTTAGTTTTAATATGTGATATTTTATACATAAGGGAAAAGCTATGTCAAAAAATTGGGGAGTATATTTTTGAGAAAAGTAGAAAAAACGGAAAAAACAGAAGTAATTGCATATTATTTGTCAGAATCTAAAAAAAGAAAAGTAAAAATTAGTGAAATGGCAAATAAGTTTAATATAAGTGAAAAAACTATAAACAATTATATTAGAAACTATAAAGTAAGTAAAGAAGAAATAATTAATTATTATATAGAAGAGTCACATCATAGAAGGGTAAAAATTAGTGAAATGGCGAATAAGTTCAATATGAGTGAAAAAACTATAAATAATTACCTTAAAGATATTAAAGTTAAAAAGTCGGAAATAATTAATTACTACATCAAAAAATCTGAATATGGTAAAGTAAGAATTAGTGAGATGGCAAAAAAGTTTAATGTAAGTGAGAAAACAATAAGTAATTATATTAAGGACTATGAACCTAAAATAAAAAGCAAATTATATGATAAAGTTAATATGTTCTTTTTTGAATACAAAATGAGCATATCAGATATCCAAGGTATGTTAAATCTAGATTTTGATACAATAAAAAAGATATTATACAAAAATGAAGAAAAATATAATTCTGAAATACAAAGAAGAAGAGAAGAAAGTCAAAATAGAAAAAAAGAGAGAAATAAAATTTATAAGAAATCAGCTAAATCTTATAATGAAAAAAGAAGTGAAGAAATAGCTATAATGGCTAAATTAGAAAGAGATCAAAAAATTAATGCTATCAATATGTCAGTAAAACAAAGGACTACAAATAGTTCTATCGTGATGATGAACATAAATCATTATGAAGTAAAGGCAAATAAAAATAAAGATATATTTTTAGTTCTTAATAAAGAAACAAAAGAAATGGCTACAAAAGATTTGCCAATTCGGATAAAATTGACTACAGACATGATGGAATATAAAACTTATGAAAAAAATTTTGCAGATTAATTACCTAGTATAATATTAACTGAATGATAGAAATAAAAATAGACACCTTAATAAGTGTCTATTTTTTTGTGAGAATGGAGGTGAAAGATGTGATGAAAAAAAAAGCATGTTATAAAGATATAGACAGCAAAAAATCTAAAAATAAGTTTATCTCCAAGAACAAAAAATTAAATATAGATTTTATTTATGATAGATAAAAATAGAGAACTTATTATGGGATATAAAGCTGGAGATAAAAGCTGTCTTGAAAAACTAATAAGTAATAATCAAAAATATATTTATAAAATGATATCTAAATATACAATTAAGGACTCTTATGTGGAGGACATATTTAATTCAGCAATAATAGGGTTCATAACTGCTATAAATAGATATGATATTAAAAAAGAAGCAAATATCTTAACATATGCGAGAAAGTATATTGAAAGTGAGATATTTGAACAATTTAGGGTTTTAACAGTAGATTGTTACATCCCTAAAAAAAAATATAAAAAAATTGTTAGAAAAAATTCACGAGGAGTTCTAGAAAAAGATAATTGTTTAAAAAAGTCATATAGTTTAATGAACAAATCAATTTGTTCAAATTTAATAAATACTAATGAATTTGATATGAGAATAACTCATTTGGAACTTAAATGGGCCATGTCAGAGTTAGATGAGCTTGAAAAAGAAGTAATATTTTATCTTTATATTGAAAAAAAGAATTATAAAGAAATAGAGCAGAAACTAAAAATAAATTTAAATAAAATAAGTTATGTAAGAAAGAAAGCATTGGCCAAGTTAAAAGAGAAGTTAAAACAAAAGGAGGTGGTTTAATGCACAATATAATCCTTTTTCTAACAACTGGACTTAGCAATATTCCTGATGTATCTACAGAGGAAATGACAAATAAAATAAATGGTGCTGTGGGGGAAGTTGATGCACTTGTATCAGGCAGTTTTTACAATATAGCTGTAATTGCTTTTCTTATAGTTCTTGTTATATTTATTTTATGTGCAACAGTGCTTAAATCAAAGTTTGCTGTTAAGGCGGCAGCAAGTATGGGATGTATATTTTTAGCGATAGTTTTATTTTCTATGAGATTCCAAATAATAGGATGGTTCTCTCATATTGGGAAAGGTGGATTATAACTGAAAAAACTAGAAAAAGAGGTATATTTACATAGATGTTAATGGTCAAAGAAGCTAAAAAACTAGTTAAAGATGAAAATGGTGATGTTAAAATAAAAACTATTTTCATTATTGCTAAAAATATAAAATTCTTAGGTTATACTGTAGCACAATTAGTTAATGCAAAACCAAATGAGGTTGTTTTTCTTGATACTAAGCCAAATGAAATGTTTACTAAAGAAAAAGTTATATCAATTTATAAATGTTCTGTAGATGATTTGATTGAAAACATGTAGGGTGGTGATTTAATTGTTAGAAGTAAGAGCTGATGCTTTAAAATTTACAAATTTATTTTTATCAGTTGCTAAAAGCCCAGTTACTGTTATTGCTTTAGTCTTAGCTGTAACTGGTTTATGTTATGCAGGAATTAAATTAATGACTTTGAATAGATCAGATGAAAGAGTAGAAGTATTACAAAATATTAAGTTCACAATAATAGGTGTTATTTTAACAGGTGTATATTTTCCAATGATTGGATACTTGGCGACGCTAATTTTGAAGGGTTAGAAAGGAAGTAATAAAATGACAATAAATAGAATAAAAGAATTATTTTTAAAACAAGATGTCTTACTAGATTCAACAGAGTTAACTGAAAATAAAAATATATTATTTAAACATAAATTTATTCAGTTTGGTGGAGTTATCACAATGTTAACTGGGTTATATTTAGTTAGTAGCAATAGAATTGTAAATCTATTCTTAGTTCCAGGTCTATCTGGGATTCCATCATCTTCAGCAGAATCAATAGGAGATCAAATTATTCCTACAATTCAAAAAATAGCACAAGTAGGTGGTGCTGTTACTGCACTTGTAAGTTTATGTATAGCAGGAATTTCATTAATGGTATCTAAGCGTCAAGAACAAAGACAAGAATCTATGTCTAAGATAATGAATATAGCTGGTGGTATAGCTGTAATAGGATTTGCAGCATCAGCTGTAGGATTCTTAACTGGTTCATTTATGAAGTAAATTAGTAAAAGGTTTAAAGCTCATGCTTTAAGCCTTTTATTTTTTGTAAAGGAGGTTTATATGACTAATTTTCAAATACCTTTCGATTTAAGCTTTGAAGATAAAATAATTGGTGGAAAGTTATCTTTACGTCAAGCCATCTGGTTCGCTGTTCCAGTTGGTTTTTTTATGATAATAATACAAAGACCACAACTATTCGTTAATTACTTAGAAAATGGAGTAACAACAATAAATTTTCTAAATATTTTAATGGTATTTTTATTTGAAGCTTTTATGTTGGCGATATCTGGTACATTCAGCTTTGTAAGAATAAATGGATTGTATTTAGATTCATATGTACTACTTAGAGTTAAGTATTTATTTAGAAAAAAAGTAATAAAACATTATGAATAATCTAATGAATAGGAGGTTTCTATGGATTTTAAACAAAAGACAACAACATATGATTTGATAGATCAAAAGACTGTTAAGAAAATGAAACAAGATAAAAAGATAAAGCTCATGGATGAAATTATAGGAATTCAGGAAGTTTTGAACAATACAATAATAAAAAGTAAATATGGTTATTCTGTGATATTAAAAATTTCAACGACTGATGTAGCATTATTGTCTGAAGATGATATAAAACAATTTGAAAATGTACTAATATCATATAGCTTTGGTCTGAATTTTCCTATTAAATATGCTCGTAGTAATAAAAAGCAAGATTTCAAACATTACAAAGAATTTATAGACAAAAAAATGGATAATAATGAATCAAGTGATTTCCTTAAAAAATACAAAGAGGAATTGTACAATGAATTTTCTGCTTTGGAAAATGGAATTTATAGTGATACAAAATATAATTATATATATATTGTAACTCCAAATCATCCCATTCAAGAAAGAGCTTTAAAGGAATTACAAGGAAAAGTAAATTATGTGGTGAGAGCTTTAAATGATACTAACTTCAGAGTATCTACAGTTAAAGGTATTGATATTATAGAATTTTTTCACAACCAATTTAATAAAGGTAAAGATTTTATTGTAGAAGATCTGATAGAGAAAGGTATATTTTCAGAATATGTAGAAGGATTAGGAATTTTAAGAAAAGAACATGAAGATTATAATGATGCTGATATTAGTATCTTATCAGAAGAAGATTTAATAAAAGTAGAGTCAACTGAAAATTTAACACCAGAAGAAGAAAAAAAGCTCGTGAAAAATAGGAAAAAAGACAAAAAAAAGAAACAGAATAAAAAAGATGAGCAATTTCTAGAGATAGGCAGATTGACTATATATGATATTATAAAACCTAATATTTTTGAAGAAAAGGAAGACTACATAAAGCTTGATAGAAACAATTATATAAGAATGTTGTCTATTCAAGCATTTCCTAAGAATATGAATATAAGTACATTGAATAATTTGTGTTGTATAGAAAATATGGAGTTATTATCAATAGTTAAAAAGCTTGATGAAACTACTCTTAGTAAATCCTTGAAAAATCAATATTCAAAAATAATGTCAAATATAAAACTGGAGTATAAAAGTACTGGAACAGTTGATTATGATAAGAGAGAAGCTGCTAAAAACATAGATAATTTAAGAATGTTAATAGAAACCAATTCAGATAAATTATATCATACTCAAAATCTAATGAAGTTGTGGTCAAATGATCTAGCTGATTTAGAGAATAAGACAAGCATGATAATAGAGGCATGTGAAAAAACTGGAATAATTGTAAAGGTCTTATTTTATGATCAAAGAGATGCATTTTTAACAACTCTTCCATTTAATTCTTTTAACTATATGCAAGATAAAAGGAATATGACTACTGGTGGAACGGCTTGTCTAGTCCCAAGTGGATGCACACATTTAAATCATACAGAAGGGAAATACATTGGAAGAAATGAGCAAACAAATTCTACTTTAATTCTAGATAATTTCTTATGTCAAAAAAAGCACATAAAAGAAAGTGAACTATACTCAAATCCGAATCTATATATTTGTGGTAAGCCTGGCTCAGGTAAATCAACATTTATGAAGGTCTTTATGGGTAGAGGGGCGTTACTAGGTGAATGGAACGCAGTGTTTGATATGGAGAATGAATATGAGAAGATAAATAAAAAGTTTGGTGGCAATTATCTTCATATAAAAGCAGGTAGAAAAATCGGAATAAATCCTTTAGAACTATCTGTCGAAGAAGATGAAAATGGAAGAAGAACAGTACCAATCTATGAGAAAATGGTTGAGATAACTAATCTTATAAATAACTTTATAAAACAGTATAGAAATGGAAAGGGATTAGTTGGTACAGAAATAACAGGAGTACAAGATGCTATTAAAAAAGTGTACTCTGATAGAGGAATAGGTATAGAGCCAGATTCATTGATGGAAAACAATAAAAAGAAAAGATTACCAATACTTAGTGATTTAAAAGCTACTATGGAAAAAAATAAAAATCTTGATGAAGTATCTGATATTATGCAACTAATAACTGGTGATGGTGTAATGGCTATGTTCGATTGTGAGACAAGTGAAGAAATATCCAGATTCAAACGAAAGAAACTTATTGTTTTTTGTTTGAAACAGCTTGATGAGTTTAGTAAGTTTTTTGCTATGACTACAATTTTAAGCTGGTTATGGGGCTTATTTTCAGACTGGAAATATAAAGGTATACAAAAAAATGTATGGATAGACGAAGGCTGGAAATTCGCTCAACATGAAGCCAGTTTGGCTCTACTTGAAGATTTCTCAAGAAGAGGAAGAAAGTACTGGATAAGCTTAATTATAAGTACACAGGCAATTGGAGAGTTCTTAACTAAAGAGGCTGGTAAGGCAATAATAAATCTTTGTTCTACAAAAATAATATTCAAACAAGATGCGTCATTAGCAAAAGAAATAACCAAGTTTTTTGGACTTCCAGAACAAGCTCGGAAAAGAATACCTTCATTTTCAAAAGGGCAATGTATACTTGTTACAGAAGTTGGAAACATCTTAGCTCAGATTGATTTATTCAACTTTGAAAAAGAGTTTGCAGAGACTTAAAATATGAAAATGGAGGGTTATTAAAATGAGTGAACAAATTCAAGCTTTAGTTGATATACTGCAATATGCAGGAGTGATACTTATTACAATTAGTTTAGCGATACTCATATATAAGCTAATAATATATAAAAATGACTATGATAAAAGAACAATCTTAATGCAGGGAACAACAAAATTGGTATTAGGGGCTTTAATGCTAGGTCTTATGCTAAGTTTAGCAGGTTTCTTACAAGATATAATTGTAAATATGGGTACAACAGGAGGCTCTGAATTCAAATCATCAGAGCTTAATTTTGTTAAAGATTTAGAAGATGAAGATAGTTTCCTTGCAAATGGAATAGCTTTCTTATTAGATTCTATAACTAAATTTATTTTTTCTGGTGATGGATTTATACAAGAAAAATTACTAGGGACAAAGACATTAGAAGAATTAATATTTGCAAAAGATTTAAATATATTTACAAAAGAACAATGGTCACATCTAGTTTTTGGATACGGAATAGTTCAAAAAGTAGCTTATGTCTTACTTATATTAATGGTATTCTTTACAGCTGTAAGAGTTATAAAAGGTTCAGTTGATGAAAGACAAGAGATAGACACAAAGGAAAGTTTACAAAGATGGGTTTTTGTTTGCCTAATAATAGCAGGAGGTCCAGTTTTAGTTAATGGGATAATAGTCTTTTCAAATTTTTTAACATCAATTTTAAATGAGTCTTTTAGCCATGTAACAATGTCTAATTCTATATTAGATGAACTTAAAACTGGAAATGTTTTAACTACAGCGATAATAAAAGTTTATTTCGCTTATTTAACATTGAGAGTAAATATTGTTTTTATGGTTAGAACATGGGTTTTAGGTATTATGTTTGTTTTTACACCTGTTGCTTCTGCCTTATGGGGAATTAACAAGAACATAAATGCATTTGAAATCTGGTTTGGAGAGATATTAAGTAATGCAATAACAGGACTATGTTACTCTATAGTATTTGTAGTATTTTCATTGTTTTTCTCAGCAACTTCATCACTACTATTTATTTTAATAGGTCTTACTTTAACTATAAAATTATCTGATGTCTTAAGAAATTCTGTACAGGGATATTTTGCTAAGTTATCTGGAATAGATGAATATGGAGAAGCTAGGCGATTTACAAAAGGGACTCTAGGAGCAATATCAGGTATGGTAACAGCATTCAAAGCTTCTACAGCAGGAACAGCAGGAACATTGGAAGCTTTAGAAGGTCTTATGGGACATGGTGATAAAGAAGGTAATTTTAATAAAATGGCAAAGATGGCTGATAGAGCAGTAGATGGTGGAATAGGAAATAAATTTAATAGAGGAAATGATCCTGCGGAAGAGCAAAATAGATATGATGCAGATATGGAATCAAGCTATGGTGATATAGGCTTAGATGATAATATAAACTCTCTTGATGATAATAATATAAAACCTTTAGATAATATGGAAAATGAAATACCAAAAGATGATGATTCATTAGAAAAAAATAGTGGTACTAGTGATGATGAGTATAACTTTGGAATGGATAAACTAGATAGCTCAAAAAATGGAGATGAATTGAAGAAGAATATAGAAACTATTCCAGAAAAAGAACCAGATATTGCGTTCAAAAACCCTAGTAACGCTGAAAGAGCTATTCAAGGTATGTTCTTCAATAACTTATCTAAGAAAGACAGTTATGGTAATAAAGATGATGGATTTATATTCTCTGCAATAAATGATAAAAGAAATATGGGGCAAGTAGAGTCAGCTAGAATTGATACAATAAATTCAATAGCTGGAAATATAATGGAGAAACCAGGTAATAATTTAGATATAACACAAGCAACTGGAAAAGCTGAACAAATTTTTGATACAGCTATGTTTAACAGCAGTGTAACTGAACCTGACAAAGAACATTTTTATGAAAATATTTCAAAAGGTGACATAGATAGTGCATCTAAATTTTTAGCAAGTAGCAAGAAAGACAATAGCCTAGATTCTTTACTTAAGGATAGCTTATAGAGTTAACATAGTTAACTTTTTTATTTAAAGGGAGGATGAAAGCATTGTTTGAAAAGGGATTAGAGTTAGTAAAAGGTATTGCTAAAAATAAATTTAAAAAGCTAATGTTTAAAATAATGGTTCCTTATGGTGCTTTTGTTGTATTAATATTAATATTATTATCTGCAACTTTTGAACTATTTACAGGCGATAAAATAACTCCTAATTTATCTTCTGAAGAGACTAAAGAAGTTCAAGCTTACATAGATGAGAAAGTAGCACAATATACATCTAAAGATTATTATTTTTTAGACAATCAACATTTATTAAGAGCTGAACATGTAGAAAAGTATTTGAGATTTTTAGTAAGCAATAGCCAAGTATCTGCAAAAAGTAGTGTTAAGCAATTGAAGAAAAAAGTTGATGAGATAGTTGATAAGACCTTAAAACCTGATTTGAAATATTCAGAATCTCAGATAATAACAAGGCGATTTTATAAGGAAAAAGTAGGAGAAGGTGATGATGCTAGATATGTAGAAAAGGTTGATGAAACGGTTGATACAATATATCTATTAGATTATGCAAATTCAATTTATAATACTAATAAATATATATATGAAATAAAAACAGAAACTACAACAATAGATTCTGATGAAAGAATTGAGATAACAAAACCAGTTTTATCTACTCAAGAAAATGAAGGAGAACCATATGACCACTTTAGAGAAATATTAATTAAAGAAAATCATGTTGGTGAAAATGATGTTGATATGGTTATTGGAATGATTATAAATTCTGGTTCAGATAAAAAATGGAATTGGCTATTTGGAAATACTCTTGCACCATATTATCCAGGTGGTGGCCAATGGGGAGAACTTGTAGGGGTTCCAGGAGAATTAGCATCATTCTTTGATGAAGCATCTCAGTTAACAGGTCTTCCAAATTGGGTATTAGCTGGATTTGCAAAACAAGAAAGTAATTTTAACCCTAATTGTCAGTATGGAGGAGCATATGGAATAATGCAATTTCAAAAGTATGATACTGATGGAAGTGATATATGGGCTGAACATATGAGAAAAGGCATGGGTGATTTATTTAAACAAGCAGGATATTCTTTTTCTAGTTCAGAGCAAATGTGGGGTATTTTTTTAAAAGATGCAAGAGCTCAGATAATTGCAGGTGCATTTGAGGCAAGATTCTATTTTAACTATGCTTTATTTAGATTAGAAAGTATGACAGGAATAGCTTGTCCAAATAAAAAGAATTATAATACCAACGAATATGTCAATCAAATAAAGTGGGATAGTGATGAAAATGATCCTAAATTTAAAGACCTTTTGAGAAGAGCATTTGTATTATATAATGTTGGACAAGGAAGGGGTATGTCTGTAAATTTAGATAAAGCTCCTCATGACTATCCAAATAAAGTTTATCATTATGCTATAGAATTTAGAAATACAAGTATATCAGGTGGTTCTAGTTCAGAAAAGGTTAATAGGATTATTTCAATTATGAGAAAGCAACTTGGTAAACCATATTTGTGGGCAGCAGAAGGACCTAATTCTTTTGACTGTAGTGGTCTTATGCTATATTGTTTCAATCAAGCAGGAGTTAAAGGATTGCCTAGAACTTCTAAAGCACAATGTGCAGCATCAACACCTATATCATTTGAACAACTACAACCAGGTGACTTTGTATTTGTACATGAAAAAGGCCAATCTTTAACAAATCCTTGGAATGTGCATCATGTTCAAATGTATATTGGAGGAGGAAAAGTTATAGAAGCTCCAGAATCAGGAAAAGATGTTAGAATAACAGACATGAGAAAAGGGCCTGTGAGTTATGGTAGATTTCCTGGTTTAAAATAAATTGTTGTTTAAAAGGTATTCCAATTATGGGATACCTTTTTTTATTATAAAAAACTGAGGTGATTAATTTATGTTTGTTGCTTTAACAATAGCTATAGCTTTTTTAGGAGTGCTTATTTATGCTTCTGTTTTAAGTACTGAAGTATCTTTGATTCTTGATGAATTGGAAGAAGGAGATATATAAGTAAAGTGAGTAAAATTAATTATAATTTTGGGGGGATTTTAATGAATTTAGCATATAAAATGAATAGTGAAATAAAAAATGAAAACAAAATATCTGGAAAAGATATTATTTATGAACAAATAAAATTAGGCAAAAAAATAATACTAGTAAATACAGAATCTGCGAAATTTAATGATATAAAAGATGTTAGAGTAGTACAAGTTGATAAGAATAAAGAAATAATAAATCCATTGCAAATTTATTCAACAATAAAAGATTTTGATATATTTTCATTTGGCACTCATTTAAAAAAGATACAAAGAATGTATTGTATTTTAGTAAGTGAATACACAGAAGAAGAATTAACTAGTTTAGATATATTACTAACTAAATTTTATGAATATTTTGGAATAGATATAAAAAAGTGTACAAAATATAAAGAAAATGAATACCCTATTTTATCTGATTTTCTAAATTATTTAAAATATATAGAAGGAACACATAGAATGATAAACTGTATGCAATCTCCAAATAAAGAAAAGGTATTTGAAGTATTTAAAGAGTTAAATAGTATTAAAGACATATTAAACATAAGAATAAATGTTATAGATACAATTATTTTGAAACTTAATAAAATAATAGATAATTATGGGCATTTACTAAATATACATTCTAATATAAATCATGTACACAATAATGAATTTATTGCTTTTAATAAATTAAATTTAGTTGATGATGAAAAAATATTAGGTGTTCTATTACTAAATATTCTTACTTTTATTAATGAAAATTATTTGTTTGGAGAAAAAAATGCTGAATACTTAATTGTCTTTGATAATTCAAATGAAATATTTTCTTTTATAAAAACAAGTATAGGAGATATAATAACATCTTATGTTGGAGAAATCTTAAATACAGCTGATCCAAATTTCATAAGTTTTTTATTTATAAAGACTAGGATGTCGGCTTTTTTTAACTTTAAAGATAAATTTTCCCTTATTAGGACACAAAATATAGAAGATTTTTTAGAGCAAAGCTAAACAAGTATTATAAGTAAGCACTTGAAAGGGGATGTTATTTTGCTTGAACCAGAATATGGGAAATATACTTTGCTCAGTTTTATTATGGGCTGTGCTCTAATTTTTGTTACAAAATTTACATTTACTCCAGAAAAATTTAAAATAGTATATTCAATAATAGGAGCTTTACTGTTTTTTTATTCTTTAGCTTCAATTTTATTAGGATTATTACTGGTCAAAATAGATGAAAAAAAGATAAAAGCTATAGAACAAATAAAATGGAAAGTAAATATTGTATTGCACAAAAAAGGCTTAAAAATGACAGATGATATCTATATGTATAATATAAAATATGTGGGCTCAAACTATATATTTTTAAAATTAAATTACTTGCAGAAAGTTAAATTATTTTCAAATATAGATATAGAAAAAGAAGTAAATTATATATTAGAAAAAGTTGAATATCATTTTAAACACAATGTTGTAGAATTAGACTATAGAAGATTATGTGAATACTCACTTGAAGAAATTTACGAAAATAGTATTGAATTTTTTTGTGATGAAGAGGGAGCTTATGAGGCATTAATAAATATATATAATGAGACAATTTTATCATTGAAGGATTCTAAAAGCTTTGGAAACAGCACTATCTTAAATGAAAATGACTTACTTGATAAAGAGGATTTGATTACTTTCTTGATAGATAATAAAAATATAAAAATTATTATTTCTAAATTGTATTGTGCAGAAACTATGAATGCATTGTATTTTAAGATAATAGAAAAAATATTATCAGAAGAGTTTTCTAAAGTACGAAATATTTATTTATAAGGAGTCTAATATGAAAGATTGTATTATAGTAGTTGCTTCAATTATATTTGGTATTACCTTATATTTGATAGATTCAAAAACATTTCATGAAGCAGGAGATTTATTAGTTGTGGCTATATCTGAAATAGATATAAAAAGAATAGTAATGCCTTTTATGATCATTATTCTTTTACATATTCAAATAAAAAATTTAAATTAAAAATAAAGTAATAAAAACATAGATAAGGTATTTTTCAATACTGAAACCCAATAATAGAGATAGTGTTTAGCAAAGGCAACATCAATTACACTTGATTTGTTTTAGATTTATGTTTTTTCAATCTAAAATAAGTTTAATTATCAAGCATCCATTTGGGGTGTTTTTTAATTTTGATACATTTGCATTTATATTGAAGGGAGAATAATTATGAACCTTAAAAAAAGAATTCTATAAATTTTGTATCTAAAGAAATGGATAGTATTATATATAAATCAAAGGGATATATTTCAGAGAATATTAAAGACATAAAGAAAGGTAGCTCCTATAAGTGGTTTAAGAAAGTTTTTATTTTTATATCAAACAGATAGCTGACTTATAGTTATATTATCATTTTATTAAAAAATAAAATTATAAATTATTGGAGGAATATAAATCATGAATGATGATGAAAAAACAGTTAAAGAAAATACATCTAAAAAGCATAGTATAATTGATTATATAAAAGTTGCTATTCTATTAATCTTTCTTATGATTTTACCAGTACTAACAGATCCTAAATCATTTGCTAACATTGTTGGGGTGCAAATTTTTGTGATATTAGTTTTAATAATAAATATAGTGATGAAGAATGATAGATAAAATATAAGTTATAAAAACACATATGCAAATATACATGAATATGAAAGTGAGACTATATATGACATCTAGTAATAGATGTCATATACAGGTTCATTTTTTGGTTTTTCATAACAAATTGAGGTGGCTTAAAGCCATCTCACCCCTATATTTTACACATTGAAAAAGTATCTATATTAAGAGCTTTTTTATTTGAATAAAAAAACTTAGCTAAATATTAATGAAGGAAGATAGAATACCTATCTTCCTTTTTACTTTATAGATAAGAATTTGTATATACAAGATATTAGTATGTAGGGGGGATTATGGTGGAAATAAAAAAAGATGAGTCTGATTATAAAACTATTAAAGAAAAAGTTGTTTGTGAACAAAAGAGTATATTTCAAATACTGAGCAGTATAGGTACAAAGATCAAGGAACGTATAGAATATTTTTGGATAGATTTTTTGGATTTTATTAAACCTGTTTTTTTTTCAGCATTGGCTGTGTTTCTATGTTTAGTACTTCTTTGCATAAATAAAATTATGGATAAACGAGCAACTTTTCTTAGGGATGATAGAGACATCATAAACAATATGGTAGTAAACTTAGCACATACTGCTTGTTCGTTTTTTGAGGGAATATTAGGGTTTTTATTATGTTTGGCAGCTGTACTTACATTTATAACATTAATTTTGTGTATAGTTAAGAAAATTTTAGATTGAAAAAGGTGAGATTTATATGAAAGATAAAAAGAAAAATATTGATTTAAGTAAGGACAAAAAGAAGAGGTGTTTGTCAGAACGTCAGAGAGCAATTATTGGATGTATAATAATTTTATTTTTAATTTTACTAGGACCTTTACTGGGAAGAAAAGCAATAGAATACACATCTCCCATTATACAAGAAAAAATAATAGAAATGTTTGAAAAATCTTAAGAGTACTTAGCTAATTCATGATTTGTATGAAGTAAATTTCTTTACAACAAGTATATGTGTTAATAAAAGCATTTTCTAGAGATGCTTTTTTATATATATTTTAAAACTTAAGGAGGATAGACATGGAGAATTTATTATTTCAAAAAGAAAAAAGAAAACAAAGAAATACTTTTTTAGAATCCTATATAGGACAAAAAATAATGTGTATAGAAAGACATCTAAAAGAAGTATTAAATAATGAATCTGGTATGGATGAAAATGTATCTAAGGCTATTTGGGTAGTTATTGCAGTATTTTTAGGTGGACTGATGTTAGCTTGGGCAACTGGAGCGTTACAAGATGTTATTTTACCAAAAGCACAATCTACAATTGTAAATATGTTTGGATAGGATTTTATATTATGTCTTTCAATAATATTAGTTCTAATAGCATATTCAGTTATTTCTATGATTTAAAATTTCTGCCAACAGGTGAAAAAATTGTGTTAAGCAAAGAGCAAAAAATGATATTACTTTTAATAGAATATTTATTAATCATAAGCCTATTTAAACATATTAATAATATAGCATTAATAATAAAAGGTTTTTTATATGCTCAAATATTAATCTATGCTAGTTATGTAGATTATAGAACAAAATTAATACCTAATAAAATACAGGTATTGATATTATTTGTATCCTTTATAAAAATGAATTTATATTTATCTATAATAAATTTATTTTTATTTGCGTTACCTCTTTATTTATCAGCAATATTGAAAAATGGAAGTATTGGAGGAGGGGATATAAAGCTTATGGGAAGTAGTGGATTTTTAATTGGGTTTAAAGGTATAGAAGTTTTAATTTTTATTCTAATTAGCTTAATCTTGGCATTTGCAATCAATCGTGATACATATAAAAATGGTATTGCTTTAGCACCTTACATTTCTGTAGGGTGTTTTTTATCATATTTATTATAGGAGGAAAAATATGAAATTAGCGACAAAAAGAATAATAATTGGTTGTTCTGCATTACTAATAGGTGTATACATTTGTTTTGTTTCTCCATATTTACAGAAAATGAAATCACAAACAACCTTTGTTAGAGCAACACAAGAAATAAAAAAAGGAGAAAAAATAAGCTCCACAAAAGTTAGGGAAATTAAAACAACAGATTCTGAGAGTTTACCTCAGACAAGTATTAAAACAAAAGATAGTGTTGTTGGGAAGTATGCAATAACAGATATTAACAAAGATGATAATGTGTTGACTACAAAGATTTCAAAAAATCGTGTGGCTGAAAATGAATATTTATATGGATTAGATGGTAAGAATCAAGCCATATCTTTTACAATAAAAAATTTTGCGGCTGGACTATCAGGAAAGCTAGAAACAGGAGATATTATATCAATTTTAGCTGCTGATTATGGAGAAGATAAAGAAACTCTAAAACCTGCTGAGTTGCAATATGTAAGAGTATTAGCTGTTACTAATGCAAAAGGTTCTGATAAGAATGATGAAAAAGTACAAAAAGGAAATGAAGAAGAAAATGAGCTTCCGACAACTATTACAGTGCAAGTAAATGATATCCAAGCTAAGTTACTAGCTACGCTAGAAGAAAATAGCAAAATGCATGTAACACTAGTGTATCGTGGTACAACCAATAATGCTGAAAAATTTATAAAAAAACAAGAAGAAACAATAAATTTATTGGCATCAAGAAACATGACTACACCAATAAAAGAATAGGGGAATAGAAATGAAAGGTAAAACAATTGCTATTTGGGGAAGCCCAAGTTCAGGTAAAACTACTTTTAGTATAAAGTTAGCAAAAAAACTAGCAGAGGAAAAGAGAGATGTAATTTTAGTTTTTTCTGATTTAATCTGTCCTTCAATAAATACTATTTTACCGAATGAAAAAATTAAAGACAAGTCATTAGGAAATGTGTTGTCAGCTCCAATTTTATCAGAAGAAGTAATTTTAACAAATTTAATAAATGGGAAAAACAAATATATAAATATACTGGGATACAAACAGAGAGAAAATGTATCAACCTATGCACAATATAATATAGAAAGGGTATTAGAACTGTTTAGAACATTGGAAAACATGGCTTATTATATTATTGTGGATTGTACAAGTTATTTTTTTACAGACTTATTGACATCTACAGTTCTAGAATACTCTGATACTATTTTTAGGCTTGTAGAACCTAGTTTAAAAGCTATATCTTATTTTGATTCTAATTTACAATTGTTGATGTTACAGAAATTTAAAATAAATAAACATATAAATGTGTTATCAAATTTCAGGGAAGATGAATCAGTAAGGGAAGTAAAAGAAATATATAGAATAAAATACGAATTACCTTATCTTGAAGAAATAAGAGAGCAAACTCTATCTGGAGATTTATTTCAGGAACTTAGTAAGAAAAAGAGTCAATACAACAAAACTGTTGATGAATTAGCCAGTACCTTAAAAAATGAGGATGATATAAAAAAATGTAAATTATGGAGAAATAAATAATGGCTTTTGGTGATAGACAAATTCTTAAAAATTTCTTGAATGAAGATAAGGAAGAAAAAGAATTTTCAGATGTATTAAAGGAAACTCAAAGTTATATTTTAGATAAATGCTTTTCAATTATGGCAGGAAAAAATATATTGGAGCAAAGAGAATCAGTAAGACCATTTGTTGAAAAATTTATTGTTGATTATTCTTATAAAGTAAAAGGATTATCTGAGAAAGAATTAATTGATAAATTATTATCTGGAATGTTAGGATTCGATTTTTTAGATAACTATCTTTATAGAAATGATGTTGAAGAAATAAATATAAATGAATGGGATTCAACTAGAATTACGTTCAAAGATGGGCATAAGGAATTTACAAAAGAATCATTTAATAATCCAAAACATGCAATAGATGTTATTAAAAGAATGTTACAAATGTCTCATATGGTATTTGACAATGCTCAACCTGGTGTAAGAGGACATTTATCAGAGAGAATAAGGATAACAGCTCTAGGGTACGGTTTAATTGATGACAGTAAGGGTCTTGCTGTATCTATTCGTATTATAAACCCTCAGAAGCTAAAAATAGATGATTTTATAAAGTTTGGTACAGGAACAGCAGAAATATTTTATATCATGCAGAGACTCTTTAAATATGGAGCAAGTATGTGTATAGTAGGACCAACTAATTCTGGAAAAACAACTCTTCTAGATTCATTAGTCAAAGAATCTGTAGATAATGATGATAGAGTAATAACAATAGAAGAAGATGTTAGAGAGTTTGATATGGTCAAGAGAGATGAAAATGGTAAGGTAATAAATGAAGTAATACACCTAAGGACAAGACATAGTGATGACCCTAAGCAGGATATAGACCAAGAAAAATTATTGGAGTTTTCTCTTACAATGAACCCAGATTACTTAGTGATTTCTGAGATGAAAGGTAGAGAAGCATTTGAGGTACAAAAAGCTGCTAATACAGGTAATCCTTTTATTACATCTATACATGCAAACTCTTGTATTGATGTTTATTCAAGAATGTTAGATTTGTGTAAGACAAAGTCAAATATGGACGATGATACTCTAATGAAAAATGTAACTAAAGCTTTTCCTATTGCATGTTTTGTAAAACAATTGAAAGATAAATCAAGAAAAATAATGGAAATAACAGAGTGCATTGTTCATGAAGATGGAAAACGTGAGTTTAAAACATTATTTCATTTTGTTAGAACTGGTATAAAACTTGAAGGAAACAAGAAAGTAATCACAGGATATTTTGAAAAGGTAAATAATATTTCTGAGAATATTCAAAAACGTTTACTTGAAAATGGGATTACAGAAAAAGAATTAAATAAAATGTTAAATTATTATGAAGTATCTGATTTATGTAATTGAAAGGAGGTTTTTTAATGGGATTCTCAAATATATTTTTGTTTTTAGTGATTACAGGAGGGATATTTACATTATTGAATATATCTCCTATTGAATTTTTAAGAGAAATAGTATCCATATTTGAAAGAAAGCAAAAAGCACCTTCTATTAGTGATAAAGTAGAAATTCTAACAGGCAAAAAGAAAGAGAAGGGAATAAAACGCTTAATAAAAGATACTAGTAATATCTTAGAACGGACTCAAAGTAAGGGAAAATTCTCAAATATATGTATCATTGCTATTGTATTAATGATAGTAGGGATATTTCTAGCACTTAGCATAGGCAATATATTTTTAATACCAATATTAGCATTTGGATTTGGGATGTTGCCATTTTTATATATAAAGATAACTGCTAATTCATATGAGAGGCAATTAAATGATGAGTTAGAAAGTGGTTTATCTATGATTACAAATTCTTATTTAAGAAATGAGGATATAATACTAGCTATAGAGGAGAATATTGACTGTTTTAATCCTCTTTTAGAAAATATATTTAGAAAATGTTTATATAAAATTAAACTATCTCCTGATATAAAAGAAGCATTAGAAGAATTAAGAGATAGTATTGATAATGACATATTTGTAGAATGGGTAAATAGAGTTATACAATGTCAAACTAATAGAACACTAAAGTCTCCACTTAGAGCAACTGTAAGTAAGTTTTCAAATGTAAAGATACTAAATGAAAAAGTAAATAGTAAATTAATGGGGCCAGCAAAAAGTTTTTTAACTATGACATTTATATTATATGGCTCAATTTTTATGTTGAAATTTTTAAATATAAATTGGTTTAAAAATTTAATGTACACATTACCAGGACAAATTTCTATTTGTATTACTGTTTCATTAACGTTTTTCTCCATTATACAAATTAGTAAACTGATAAAACCAATTGATTATAAATCAATAAATGAATAAGGGGGGTGATTAATTGATACTATTAATTTGTTTCTCTTTATTTGTATTTAGTATTTATATGATTTTAGCTGGAATACTAAATATGCCAGGAGCAAGATATTCAAAAACTGTATCATCAGTTATAAATTCAAACAAAAAAAAGAAAACATTAGATGATTTAACTACGAAAGTAGCAATGAGAGTATCAAAATTTGTAAAGGTTAATGAGTATAAAAGAAAAAAACTATTATTGACCTTGAAATCAGCTAATATAAACTTAACTCCAGAAACTTATATTGCAAATGCTTTTGTAAGTTCTTGTGTTGTTCTTTCTCTTACAATTCCAACTTATATAATTTATCCAAAAGGATGTATTATTTGGATAGCTCTTTCTATTTATTCTATTTTTCAAGAGCTGAAAAGAGCAGATAGAATTGTTGCAGATAAAATAAAAAGAATTGATTATGAACTTGCAGAATTCGCATCAACATTAGCAATAGAATTAAGTGGAACTAGAGATCTTTTATATATAATTTCTGAGTATATAAAAACAGCAAATGAAACATTAGCTGAAGAACTTAAATTTACGTTAGCTGATATGAAATCTAGCTCTCAGAAAGAAGCTTTAATTAGATTTGAAAGTAGAGTTAATAGTTCAAATTTATCAGAAATAATAGTAGGGCTAGTGGGTGTGTTAAATGGTAATGATGAGATTATGTATTTTCAAAAATTGGCTGCTAAGTTAAATGATTTAAAATTACAAAGAGTGGAAGCTATTGCGAGTAAAAGACCAGGTAAAATTGGAAAGTACACAATGCTTATGCTTGGTTGTCTAATAATGAATATGTTTGTTGCTTTAGGCATTGAAGTTTATAAATCCTTAAACAATTTCTTTTAAGGAGGATTGGGATGAAAAAAATATTAAAAAGCAAAAAAGATTTATATCAGCCTATAAGAAATGAAAAAGGAGCTATAGACGAATCTATTTGGATTATAATAATAATATTTATTGTAGCACTTTTAGTTGGACTTGTAATTAATGTGTTACCAGTTATCATTGCAAAGAGTCAATTAAACCACTATGCAAATGAGATTGTTAGAATTGCAGAAATAAGTGGGGAGGTTGGTCAGGATGTTGATAATGAAATAGAAAAATTAAATAAGAGTATAGTTGAGCCAGATAGAATTGAATGGTCAACAAAGTATATAAATGGAACAAACAAAGTCCAGCTCAATGAAGAAATAAAGGTGACTGTAAAAAAAACAATGGATTTAAGTTTCTTTGATTTCGCTTCTTTCCCAGTACCCTTGGTTTCAAATGCGACTGGAAGGAGTGAGGCATATTGGAAATAAAGAACATCTTAAAAAAAGAAGATGGTAATGCGACTTCTATAGTAATATGTATAATTGTTGTGATTATTATGATATTCTTTTGTATTTGTGCTGAATATTTAAGATTAGCACTAATAACTAAAGGTGTTAGAGATGCTTTTGAAAAGTCTCTTATTGCTGTAGCTACAGAAAATTATGATGAAACATATCCATGTCTAAGAGAAGGATATGGTGCTGCATATCAATTAAATAAAACTGATGAATGGAAAGAGAATGTTGATAGAGGAGAGGTTGAGAATAAACTGAAAGAAGCATTAAAATTAACTGAAGAAGAAGGACATTACATAAAATATAATGATTCAAATGTTGAGTATACACTTTTAGACTTAAAAGTAGAAGTAACAAATAGACAACTAGCTCCAAATAATAGCAGTAAAGTTAAAAAGTATGAAGTAAGAGGTTCAGTTATTTTAAAAATACCTCCTTCATTTGGATTTACAAGAGCAGAGACTACAAAGATAAATTTAGATTCTGTGTCAGGATATACTCCTTTATTTTAAGGTTAAATTATTTAAAAATATAAAATAATTTAGTAATTAGATATTTATGGTAAAGAGTGGTATAATATTTTTAGCAAGAAGAAAAATATATAATCTATTAGAGTGGAGTTCATACAAACAAAAGAAATAACCTCCGAAAGAAAGGAGGTGTAGGTATGAACGAATTTTTACTTAATATTTTCGCTGGTGTTATTGCCAGTTTAATATTTTGCTTGATTGGCAAAATATTTACAAAAGTAAAAGGCCACTCTGTGCGAAAGAGTGACCTGAGAGTTGAGTTTAAATTTATGTTTAAACTCAAAAAATAATCATTTTTAAAGAACTCCACTCTAAAGCAAAATAGATTGTAATTCTTCTTGCTTTTATTATATCACAAAAAGTTAAATTTGATACGATTTTATATCATATCTTTTTTATTTAATTCTAAAAACGAAAAAGTAGATAGTAATTATATTTCTAGTTAAATATATTTTTTTTATTAGATTTTATATAACTTTCAATAGTGTCATTGAAGCCATTATTTAATAAAAGACATACGAAAAAATGCACCTTTCTATTTAAGAAAGATGCTAAAACCATTATAATATGTATATTTGAATATAGTTTCTTAATTATTATTATAACATTAATCGACATCTTTTACATGTTCAATTATGTCTTCTATATTGCAATCAAATACATCACAAAGTTTATCTAACATATCAATATCAATTCTTTTAATCGTTTCATTGTAGAGAGCAGTAATTGTGCTAGGTCTAATACCAGTTTTTTCACTTAGTTCTATTCTAGACATTTTACATTTACCAAGCAATTCTGATATTTTTATTCTGATCATTTAAAATCCCCCCCAATAATTAATAATAAATTAATTATACTTATTCTAAAGAAAAATATCAATAGGAGTGAATTATTAACGCTAGGAGTTAAAAAATAACGCTAGGAGTGAATTATTAACGTTAGGAGTGAATTTTTATATTAGGAATTATTGACTTATGGTAAAAAATGGATTATCATCTAGATATAATAAGTAATCACTCCTATGAACTAAATCAAAAGGAGTGAAATAATATGAAATTTTTAAAGATAATAAAAAAAAATAAACTATCTATTTTAGTTGTAGCTTGTATCGTAATTGGATGTGCTGGAATTTTTAGTATAAGTACACTAGGCAAGAAGGTATCTAAGGTCTCACAATTAAGTTCTAATAAGATAGAAAATAATGAAAATTCTAATAATGATAACTTAGAAAATAGAAGTGTAAACGTTCCAACTATTGATTTAAGGGATAATGTAAATACTATACAAGAAGAAAAAGATAGAAAGGATTCTGAGAAAAAGAATAAAGTTCAGAATATAGATAATATAACTAACAATAATACAATTAAAAACAATAGACCTACCAAAGGAGAAGTTCAGAAAAAAAGTGAACCAAAACCAAAAATTTCAAATAATAACAAGTTAGTTAATCCAGAAGTTACTAAGGATTCTGAAGACAATAAACTAAACAAGCCTAATAAGCCTGAAGATAATTCAAATAATCAAGAAAAACCATTAGACAAAGATGATGGGTTGATTGATGTACCAGGATTTGGACCTAGTAAGCCAACAGAAAGTCAAGGCGATAATGGCTATGCATCAGAAGAAGATTGGAATCATGTATCTGGAAGTATGTAGTAATTATAAGAGGGGGAGTAATTATGAAATTTAGTAAGAAATTGTTAGCATTAGGAATATCAATTATGATATTTATGACTAATTCATCTAGTATATTTGCTTTGTCATCTATAAACAAAATACAGGGTAAAGATAAATATGAAACAGCAGCTCTTATTGCAGACAAACAAAGTTATACAACAGCAATTATTATAAATTCAGATGATACATTAGCAGATGGTTTATCTGCAAGTGGGTTGGCAGGTGTGAAAAATGCTCCAATATTATTAACTAAAAAAAATAGTATTCCAAGCTCAACGCTAGAAAGATTAAATAAAGTTAAAAAAATCTATATAGTTGGTGGGGAAAGTTCAGTAGGTAAAGAGATAGAAAGTATTCTTGAATCTAGAAATATAGAGATACATAGAATAAGTGGAGAAGATAGAATAAAAACAAGTTACAAAGTAGCTAAAGAGATAAATAGTAAAACTAAAGTAGAAAAAGTTATGATAACAAATGGATATAAAGGAGAACCAGATGCAATGAGTGTTTCTCAAGTTGCTGTTAAAGAAAAATCTCCTATAATATTAACTGATGGGAAAAATATACCTTTTGACATGAATGGTACAAAATGTTTTGCTATAGGAGGGCGTTCAAGTATAAGTGAAGAATTAAGGAAAGCTACTAAAGCTATAAGAATAGGCGGAATTGATAGATATGATACTAATGCAGAAGTTGTAACTTATTTCTATAATAGTACTAAAGAATTTTATGTAGCTAGTGGCACAGATTTAATATACTCACTTGTTGGTTCAACAATATCAAAAAATATTCCTATCATTTTAGTTGATAAGGGTAGTAAAAAAGAAATCTTGTATGATGCTAAGAAGATTACAGCAATTGGTAGTTTGGATGATAAAGTACTAAAAGAGGTTTTAAATGCAGTGAATGGAGAACAAGAAACAAATAAACCTGATTCAGATAAAGAAATAGTAGATGTTCCAGGATTTGGGCCACAAAACCCAACTGATAGTGAAGGGGAAGATGGGTATGCACCAAAAGAAGATTGGGAAACACCTTCAGGAAATATGTAAAATGTACAAATAATATAAATTAACAAGAAATGACCTAATTAATGGGTCATTTTTTATTTAAAAATATTATAGGGAGATGAATAAACATGAAAAGAAAATTTATGATTGTATTTATTTGTGTAAGTTTGATATTTATTTCTATAATAGTTTCTTTTGCTGATGGCGGTGGAAATATGGATGGAAGTGGTGGAGGAGGAACAGGTGGTGGAGGAACATCACAAAATAAATGGTCTTCAGGTGATGAAGGTGTAAGAGTAACAATAATTGATGTAGAAAATCAAAAAAGGGTTGGCAAAACGGTAGACTTGACTAATAGAACTCCAAAAGTAAAGTTTCATTTTGGGAAGAATAGTAAGATAGAATATAGAAATGGAAAACAATTAACTCTTTCTTCTGCAAAATATGAATATACAAATCCAAATCAAAAGTTGCCTGTTATTATTTCAAGTAATAAATATGGAAAAAGTGATATAAATAAAATAAAGAAATATTTTTGTAATAGTGGAGTACAAAAAATAATTGCTGAGAAAGCGGATATAGATTTTGAGGATATGACAAGTGGTGAATATAAATTGCTTCTAGAACCTATAGCATATTTTACATTTGGTGGAAATAAAATGGCTATGACAGCCACAGAGACTGCCCTTTATAATAAAAAACTTGGTGGTAATAAACTAAGAAATAAACTAGCAAGTATATCACATAAAAACTTACCTCTTTCTATGTTTTTAGAAAACGATGATTTAGGTTTCAAAGCTTGGAAAGGCATTTCAGATACAGATAAAGCAAAGGCAAAGGATGATGATACAATAATTAAAATGCTAGGTTTAGGTATAGTATACTTTAATAATGAGCCAAAAGAAGATGATGAAGTTGTAATTCCTCCAGTAAAACCACCTAATCCAGAAGAACCATCTAAACCAGATGAAGGTGGTCAAAGTGATTATGAGTATAGGACAGATACAGATGTTATAACTTCAATAAAGATAAAAGGATCTAATCGAACACCTAAAAATCCAGTTAAAGTGATTTTTAATATTAAGGGAAAAGACTATTCTATGAATAACATATATCTTCCCAAAAATGGGGGAGAGCAATATGCTTGGGTTAAATGGCATACTCCAAAAACTCCTGAGAAAATAACTATTAAAGTAAGTTCAAATGCTACTACAGATAAAGCAACCATAATTGCAAATGTAGTTGATTTAAAAGAAAAAGTTCCGCCAGATCCTAAAGCAAAAGACAGGAATGATAATTTTAAAACTCCAAATTTACCTAATCCATATGTAAAAACTAATGCTACCTATGGGGAATGGGATTGTTATTGGGTTCCACATTGGGTATATTATTCAGATGGTGATGGAGGCGGAGAATGGGTAGATGAAGGATGGTATGAATGGAAATGGCTAAGTTACAATGTTTCTTTAACAGCTAATATGCAAGTTAAAGCTGATTCAAAAGTACCTACATCTAAATCTGATAGAAAAGAAATGAAATCAGGATATGGGTTTAATATAAATGTAGATTCAAAAATGAATTATGATGCTCCTGAAACAAGTTTTACTGGTGCTCAGAACGTAAATACTTTATATCCTGAATTTAAATATGAAACATATAACAGAGTTTTACAAAGGATTCAAAATGGTTTAAGTTCTAAATTTGAACTAAAAAATAATAAGTACTCTACATATAATCAAAAAGCTCATTTTACACCTATTTGGTATAAAGATGGAGCATACAATGTTTATGGGCAAGTGATGGATGTGTGGACACCTGTTGGTGAGTTAAGAACAAATGTTAATAATGCCATGACAATAAAAGGAAATCTATTTCAAGATTGGCATATAGGACCACTTAAAGATTAATTTTTAAAAAATAGAATTAAATATATTTAAAAAACAAAAAAGAGAACTTTATGTATTAGAGTTCTCTACTTTTGTTTATATATTATTTATATAATTAAAGCTATCTTTTTAAAATATTTATGTTTTATGCTAGTCCACAGTTACATAACAAAAGCATTACTCTGTGCAAGCAAAACTCTACCACTTGTTCACCATATTTTTTTATGAAACTTTCCATCTGAGTATCAATAAATAGATAGTATTCTTTTATACTTGCTATATATGCAGTCATTATATGAATACATTCATCTGCTTTATTTCCAAACACAGTATATCCCCCCAATAAATAAAAGTAATAATAATACCAGCCATTAAATTTAATTATTTAAATATGCTTATATGTTCCTATATAATATGAATTCACAATATTATGATACTTTGGATTAATAATTTTTACAAGTGGATATGTAAAACTGGATATTACAAATGTAAAACTGGTTATATAGTAAGCTGGAGGAAATTTCAATCAAATAAAAACAGATGCACAAAAATCTCATGGAAAAGTATTTGAGGTTGTAGATGGAGAAGTTGTTGTATGGGACTATATAAAAGAAATCCTCATGGAGTATAAGAGTTATTTTATCCAATCCAATTTATGATAATATAATATTAAGCAGATATTATATTTTAGTAAGAGAGGGATGAATTAATTGAAACTTCAGTTTGAAAGATGGTGTGAAGCAAATAATGTTAAAGGGGAGACTTTGAAGTTATTTAATGAAGGAGTTATATGTTATAAGATTGGAGCATATAGAGCTTCATTTATAATGACCTATCTAGGTTTTCAACATGAGTTAAGAAATAGAATTGTTACATCTCATAATAAGCCAGATAATATAAAAGATAGTTATTGGAAGCAAATAATAGAAAAAGTTCAAGATGATAATAGTTGGGATACAGAAGTATTTAATATAGTTAATAGAACAAAACCTGATAACATATTTTTAATAGATGATGATATTAGAAAAAAATATGATTACTGGAGAAGTATAAGAAATGATTGTGCTCATGCAAAGGGAGAAATTATAAGCAATCCTCATATAGAGTCATTTTGGCTATTTATAGAATCAAATTATAATAAGTTTGTTATTAATGGAGGAAAAGCAGGACTATTAGATAAAATAAGAAATCATTATGATATAAGGTATACTGAACCAGGCAAGGATTTAAATTATATAGTTGATAATATACTATCTTCGGTTAAAGTGGAAGAACTTCAGATACTATTAGAAGACATATATAACATGTTTAAAGAAAATGATAAAAGTAGGGTGTTTAGTCGTGAAAACCCTAAGCATGGTTTTTGGGATTGCATCATTCATTCAGAAAGTAAAATCCTAAGAGATGCTATGATGAGTTTTGTAAAAAAAGACAAAGATTTATTTATTGAATTTATAAGCTATCACCCTGAACAAATATCAATTTATTTATCAGATAAAGCTCTTGCTAGAAAGATTTGGACAGAATGGATAACGGACATGTTTAGATTTTTTATGTGGGTAGATATGGACGGATTTTTAGAAGAAGGAGATAAAAGTAGTGTCTGGATATGTGTTAAGAAGTTGCTTGAAGAAAATATAATACCTCAAAACGAAATTAATAATTTTTTAAGTTTAATATGGTCAAGAAAAGGATATCCTGGTTCTGTGCCTTATAATATGGTTGAGCTTATGTATAATTATCAATATTTTAATGTAATGAGAATGGTAATATTTGATCCTATACATAATACAACTCCCCTGAATGATTTAGATAAATATTGGTATGCTTTAAAAGGTATTATAGTAAAATTAGGTATAAAGGACAACGAAATAATATTATTAGAAAAATTGTATAGAGAAGTTCCACATGGAGAAGTTTATCGTGGTCTAGATAATTTACTAGATACTAATAAAGAATTTAGAACACAATATATAGAGGTATTAAAAAAACATAATATAGAAGTACCTAGTAAAATTAAGCAAAAAAATAAGTAGGTTTATTCTACTTATTTTTTTGCTTAATTTTATTTATATAGTACTAAAGTAAAAAATTAAATTGTACGAATTAAGATTTATATTTTATGGAGGGTAATATGGAAACCAAAAATACAGGAATGATGATTTCAGTTGAAGGTAATATTTGTTGTGGAAATAAGAAGTTTGTTTTATCTATAATAAAAAATCTTCCAACTGATAAGCAAGTTTTATTTTTAACTAAAGATAATATAGAAGTATCAGGAGACAATATAGCCATTAATTATAAGTTTGATGGAGAATATAATGAGTTTCAACTTAAGATTAATGATGATACATTATCTTTTTATTCATTAGAGAATTTATTGAAAGCAATAATTAATGATAAAGAAGATGAAATTATATGTATAGATGCTACAGAATTTCAAGATAGTATTGATTATAAAAAATTAAAAATTTTAGCAGAAGAATATTCCATTTTAATGTTTGTAATTACTAGAAGAAGTGAACAAGAGTTATTAAAGTTAATACAACAAAAAGAAAAGGCAAGAGACATATACCTAAGTTTAATTTTATATATTGATGAGTATAGTTATTCCTCAAAGAAATTTCTATATACAAGGACTAGAAACACCTTTAAATGTGAACAAATTGAATTTGATAGTGATGAATGGATGTATGAAATAACAACTATTATAAAAGAAATAATAGGTTGGTAGAATACAAAGAAGTAAAAGGATATGTATGTTAAATGTAAATATCTTATATCAAAAGAGGATTAGACAACATCTAAGGAGGGAAAGTTTATGATAGGTTCTAAAGGAAAATTAGTTGCATTAGGTATAAGTGCGACAATTGCCACTAGTGCTTTATTAGTAACATGGAATGGTAGTGGAATAATAGAACAAGCTAAAACAAAGCTAACAGAAATGAAAGAAGGAGTATCTTTATTAAAAGAAGGAGAGAAAAACTTAGTAGCAAAAGCAAAAGAAATAAAAGGTCAGATAAGTACTTTAGAATCAGAAATAGCTAAGTTAGAAAATAATGGTAGGACAAGTTCTATGGCATATAGAAAGGCTACAAGTGAATTAGCGAAGGCAAAGGAAGAACTAAATAAAGCTAATAGTGATGCAAATAGGATACAAGAAGCTTTATCTAAATATACTCCAATTAAAGGACATATTGCAGGTTATGCTGAAGCTATGAATGATGATTATGTTCTACCAGAGTTTGGAAGCGAAAATTATGCAAGAAAATTAAAAGGAATAGATGATATAAATGCAGTAAAAGGAAGCTGTTTACTGAAAGATAACAACATGTTATTAGTATTAAATAAATTTAATAATAGTACAAAGGCTGGAAAGACTATATTTCAAAAGGTGAATCTTAATGGAACAGAGGTTTGGCATAAGGAATTAAATAATACTAGTGTAAGTAATATAAATCTATGCAAAGCAACAAAAGATGGTGGAGCTTTAATACTTGTTACTTCTCAAGATAAAAGCTTAACAAGTTCGCTAGGAAAATTAACAACAAATACAATACACATAATAAAATTAGATTCCCAAGGTGAAATAGAGTTCACAACACAATTTGATAGTGGAGATACAATGGCTGAGACAATTGAAAATGTTATAGAACTTAAAAATGGGAACTATCTATGTGTTGGTAGTATGTCAGCTGGTGCTTATTCAAGGGTTCTATGTATTGATAATACAGGGAATAAACAATGGGAATCTAAAATAAATGGTAATGGTGGGAATGTTAATATTGGAAATGCAATAGAAATGTCAAACGGAGATATAATTGTGGTAGGTTATGCAAATAAAACCTACGATAGTATAACTTCTAGTACAGCTTTCCCTTTTGCTACAAAGTATACAAAAGATGGGACAAAGTCATGGACAATTAAAATAAGTGATGATTACACTTATTATAATGGAAATAGTTCAAGACCAACATGTGTAGTTGAAGAAAAAGATGGGAAATGTGTAATTTATGCAGTAAAAACAATCAGTACAATAACGACAGATGGAACAATAGAAAGTACAATCCCAACTGAAGATTTAATAGGAAATAAGTATGACATTGCATTAAACAATGGTGATATATTAGTATCTAATTATTTTAGTAGCATAATGGTAATATCTTCAGATGGTACTTTAAAGAAAACCATAAAACCTCAAGATGATTTAAAAATAACAAATATGTCTTTATTAGCTGGGAATAAAGTGGCTTTTACTGGAATGACAGGCACTAATGATGATAGTTATACTGGATATATGGGAATATTTGATTTGGATGATGATAATTTCCCTGCATTAACAGATTAGGAGGAAAAGTATTATGAAAAATCTTAAAAAGCTAGCTGCATTAGGCATAGCAACAGCATCTGTTTCTGTAATCGCAATGACTTACACAGGTGGCGATACAGCCAATAATATTATAAATACATTACTAGGATTGGATAATGATGCAAAGCTATTATCAGAAGGGGAAACAAAGCTAATAGCAGAAGTAAATAGATTAAAAGAAGAAAGAGCTAAGTTAACTGAACAATATAATGAGCTAAAAGGAAATTCTGGTGGTGAAGATGATTCCACAGACATTACGGTTATAAATAATGAAATAAGTAAAGCTAATGATGACTTGGCATCGGTACAAGACATACTAGATGGAATAACAACAGGAGTTACACATGTTGATGGATATTCTGATGTGATAAATGATACAAAATAAAATAATGAGGATATTATGTATGATGGATAAATCTAATGTAAAAGAAATAGTAATAAAAATAGTGTTTCAAGATGAAAAAATGAAACATGAAAAATTGATACAAGAGTTACAAAACACTTGTGAACTAAAAAAATTACAAAAAATAAAAGTAATTGATAAAAATAAAGACGACTTTGTAAGTCGTTTTTTTAATGGGGAAAAAAGTAAAGCAAAAGATTATAAGATTGATTGTTTTGTATAGTGATAGAAATCTATAGTATTAAATTTGGAAAATTCAATATTACTAAGTATTGATTAAAGATCCTATCAAGAATAAAGCAATTAAAATTAATTAACAAATATAAAGAAAGGGTGTTGTGTATGTACAACAAAAAAGTAATTTCAGTTTTATTATCTACTATAATTGCAAGTTCAACTAGTTTAGGCATTACACCTAGTATTAATGTTTTTGCTGATAATAAGAATTATGAAAATAATTTAGAAAATGAAAAATTTTTACTTGATATGGGTGAATATGAAAATGACGATGGAATTCTAAGTTTTCCTGATGCAAAGGGAGTTATAAAAGAACAAGCTAATCTATTTTTTAATTTTGATGGTGAAAGTAATGTGAAAATTAGTTATATAAAAAATGGAAATAAAATGGAAGGAATAACATATGAACCTTCTCTTAAAAGTCGAGTTATAAATATAAGAATAGAAAATCAACAAGAGTTAGAAGAAGTATTAAAATCATTAGAAATAAAATGTGATGGGAATGTAAATTTCTCAATAAAATTGACTAGTATTCCAAAAGGAACTATAAGCTCAAATGGTGATGGAGAAAAAGAAGCAATAGATGGGAATTTAGGAAGCCATTTTAAAGCTGATGGAACAGGTTGGTGGCAGTTATTATTTGATAAAGAAACAGAATTAGATAAAATAAATTTGACATTTGGAAGAAAAAATGGTGCAGAAATACAAGCACTTAAAGATGGAAATTGGACAAAGATAGGTGAAGCCAATGACTACGCTATAGACCTCTATTCTAGAGAGACTCAAACTATTAAAGTAGATAAAGGTATCTATAAAGGAGTAAAAGTAATCCCTAATTTATCTGACGATAATATGAGTAGACTTTGCGAGATTTCATTTGATGAAACTGAAGCACAGCATTTTAATTATACTGATTCTCCAAGTTTAAACTTAGGCGAGCCATCTATTAATGACTCTTTTGTTACTTTTCCAAGTGCAGTTGTAAATGGATTTGATAAATTGAGTCTAAAGCTTGAATATTCGACACCTATAGGAACTGAATATGAAGTTAATGGAAATAAGATAAATAGTGATGAAAAAGTGGTAATTACAGAGGCATATGATAGAAAAACAATAAATGAAATACTAAAAACATTGAAGTTAAATACAAAAAACCAAAAAGTTAAAATTGATGTAAGCCTTGTAGATATGGAACTAAAGAAAACTTTTCCTGATGGAACGGTTGCAACAGGAACTTATTATGGTGCAGGTTATCCAGCGAATGTGATTGATTGTAATGTAAACACGTATTGGAATGCTCCTAGTGAATCTGGAAATATCAATTTCAAATTTCCAAGTCAAACTAAAGTTGATACTATAAAATTAAAAGTATCTCCATCGACAACAATAAAAAATCAATACACTATAACTGGTAAGAAAGGAGGGTCATCAGAGGTAATTGGTCAAACAGTTGAAATAGTGAAAGGGAATGAGATGAATACAGTTGATATCCCTATTATAAAAAAAGGTGATTATGATGAAATTAATGTAAGTTCGTCTTGGATAGCTACTGGAGGATTAGGAAGTGCTTGGGCTACTATACATGAAGTTATATTAAACTCTAATTTAGAAGAAGAACTTGCTTCAGATTCTGTAACAGTAGATAAAATTGAAAGTATGTTAAATTTAGAGCTTGGAGAAAAGAAAGTAATAAATAATAAAATCACATTTCCTGATGCTAAGGGAAATACAGTCGGATTTGGTTCTAGTATAGTCTTTGAGCTCAATGATGTAGAAAATCAGGATACGTCTATAAAGTATCAATTAAATGGAGAGGAAATAATAAAAAAAGATAAGACTGTTAAAATAGAAATAAATTCTCAAAAGGAACTAGATGAGATATTAAAAAGCTTAGAAATTACTTTTGATGAACTTGAAGGATGTTCTTTAAAGATATTTTCAGTTTCTTCAGATGCAGATATGGAAAATTTATCTTGGCAGATTCCTAAAAATTTTGTAGCTTCAGGAATAGGTTATGGAAATAATCAACCTAGCAATGTTTTTAAAGGTAGTGTAGGATGGAACGCAGGAACTTATAATACATCAATGTATTTAAAAAATATAAATAATGTATATCTATCTGCAATAAGATATAATTCTAAAAACGCTTTAATTGTTAGGGGGAAAAATAATGGAACTTGGAAAGATATTGGCTCATTTGGGGCAAATCAATCAAATGCAAAATTCGATGTCGTTCCTAATAATTATGAAGAGCTAGAATTCTATTCATATGGAAGAGATTGGGCTCATATCTATGATTTAGAGTTTTTTATGTCTGATAAAAAAAAGGAATGTTTAAACATATCTATAGATAAAGCTAATTTTGAAATAGGTGATTTTAACAGCGATGGAAAAGGGAATATAACATTTCCAAGTGCAGCTGGCAAAATAAATACAAATACTAGTTTAAATATATCATTTAAAAATGGATATAATAGAAATTTAGTAACAACTTATAGTGTAGATGGCGAAGAAAAAAAAGAAAACAATGAAAATATAGTTATTAATATAGAAAATAATGAGCAACTAAAAGAAGTATTAAGTAGTCTTAAAATATCACATGATAACACATCTAATTTAGATATGTCTTTTTCTCTAAATTTCAACTCTGGGAAAAAGATTACAAAAGATATTAAAATTGAAATGGATGATAGCTTGGATATGGGTGAAATACAACATTCTAATGGAATAATAACATTCAAAAATGCTGCTGGAAAAATAAGAGATAAGGCAGATTTAAATTTTGTTTCAAAAACTGAGTTAGAAATAAGATATAGTATAAATGGCGAAGAGATAACTAAAAAGGGAAAAGATATAGTTATCGAAGGATTAACACAAGATACTTTAAATGAGCTTCTAAGAAGTTTTTCTATAAGTTATGATGAATATGAAGGTTGTGAATTTTCTATTAGCCTATTAGGTAAGCCAGTTACAATAACAAAAAATTATAGCATACCACAAGTTCAAGGTAATTTAGAACTAGATTTAGGTGACTATGAGAATGATGGAAACGGAAATGTATTATTTCCAAATGCTAAAGGCTTACTATATAGAAAAGGTAACTTAAATATAAACTTTGAGAAGGGTTTTAGTAACGATATAGAAATAAAATATAAATTAAATGACATTGAATATACTAAAAAACAAAATAGCTTATCTATAGCACTTTCTAATCAAGAACAGTTGGATGAAGTATTAAAGACACTAAAAATTAAATGTGATAGCAGCTTAGAATATAATTTAAATATTACTTTAGCAGAAGAAAGATATATTCCTTTGGGAACTACATCAGATAAACCAGAAGCTTTAACAGGAGGCTGGTATTCTGGAAAAGGTGGAAATACTGCAATAATAACATTTAATTCACCATTAAAAATTAGTACTGTAAGTATATCAAAAACTTCTGGAGTAGATAATCGCTTTTATATTAAGGGGTTAAAAAATAACATATGGAAAGATATAGGTAATTTTACAATATTCTATCCAAATTACGATTATACTAAATTAAGAGAAATTGATGTACAAAGAGATAGTTATGATGCAATTTCTATATATTATGTCGTAAATAACGGATGGGGGAGTGCAAATGTTAGCAAACTTGGATTTTTAGATAAAGTCTCTACTAATATTAAAATTAAACCAGATATAAATTTAAAAGTTACTTTAGTAGATAATTTAGAAAAAGCAAAATTAAAATGGAATAGTGATTTAGAAGCATATGCATACAATATTTATGTTAAGAAAAAAGATGATAAGAGTTGGACCTTATCTAAAAGTGTGACATCAGATATTAATGAAATAGATGATTATAGTATAAAAGATTCAGTAGCCCCTTTAGTTCCAGAATATAAAATACAAGATGAATTGAAAAAAGGAATACAATTAAATTCAGACGATTTAGGAAGTGAATATTCATATTATATAAATGCAATTGACAGAAATGGAAATAAAATAGGAACATCAAATGTTGAAAATATAAATGTACAAAGTGATTTTAAAGAATTTGTTTATGAGGTAAGCAATAGTTCTACAATACCACTTGAATTAAAAAATAAAAGTAATGGTTTTATACAATTTAGAGATTTAGTAGATAAAAATTATTTATATGTAGCATCAGTTGATAATGCAGGAAATATTAGTGCTATAAAAACAATTCCAATTTTAGGTCTGTTTGTAGATGAACCTCCTGTTATAAATGTACCTGGAGATAGTTCTTTAAAAGCAAATAGTAAAATAGATGTAAATGAGGGAGTGTCTGCTACTGATGAAATAGATGGAGACTTAACAAGTAAAATTAATACTAAAATTATATCTCCTAAAGGGGAAGTTGTATCTGATATAGATACAAATATTCTAGGGAACTGGATTATAGAATATAAGGTAACTGATAGCAAGGGTCAAACTACAGAATATATCAGAAAAATAAATGTAATAAAGAATATAAACTTAAAACTTAATGTTGGAGAACTATTAACAACAAGTAAGTTTACACAATTTCCAAATGCTAAAATAGAATCTAAAGAGCAAAATGAAAAAGTAAATGGAATTAAGATGTATTTTAGCAATGAGTTTAATGATTCTATGAAAGTTCATTATACACTAAATGGAATTGAAAAAATAACAACTAATAGAAGTATAGTTATAGATGATGAATTAACCATTAAAGATGCTGAAAATTTAATTAAATCAGTAAAAATTGAACATGATAATAGTAAGAAATTTAACTTTAATATAGTTTTAAGTAGTAATGATGCTGAAAGTATAATTTATAATTATGAAAATAATCATTATTATAAATTTATTTATTCGAAGGGAATTAGCTTAGAAGATGCTAAAAAAGAAGCAAGTAAACAAGAGTTTTTAGGTAATAAAGGTTATTTAGTAAAAATAGATTCAGAAAGCGAAAAAGAAGTTTTAAGTATGTTAACAGAACAATCATTTTGGAATGAAGCATCAACAGATAATAAAGAAAAGAATGGTTTTGTAGTAGAATTTGGGATGGAAGATAAACTTCCTTCTCCAGATACAATAAATATTTTTGACTATGAAAGCATTATAAATATTGAACCTTTTAAGTCTAAACAAGATATAGTACTTAATACATTAGTAGATAAAAAAGAAAATAAAGTAATACTAGATTGGAACGATGTTAAAGATATAAGTTATTATAAAGTATTTCAAAAGAAAAATGATATAGGGGATTTTCAAGTAATTTCATCAGATAAAAATGAAAGTTATTTTGAAGATATTGAAGGAAAAGATATAAATGAACCAACAACTCCTATATATAAATTATACGATACAGGAATAAAACAGGGTTTAAAATTCGATTCTGAGGATGTTGCTTCTAAATTTGAATATTATGTGGAAGGTGTATCAGAATTTGGAGATGTAACGCATACTTCAAATAAAAAAATGGTTGAAATAAAATCTGGTCTTGAAGGTTTTAGCTATGAAGTTACTGATAACGCTACTCCATCATCAAATTTGGGGGATGTAATAAATAGTTCAGATGGATTTATTTCTGCAAAAGAATTAGCAAGTAAAAAATATATCCATATAATCTCTATAGATAAAGCAGGAAATAAGAGTCAGATAGTTACATTACCAATAACAGGATTATTTATAGACAACCCACCAGTTTTAAGAATTGGTGGAAACATATCAGTCTCACAAAATGAAGAGTATGATGTTATGAAAAATATCTCAGCAGAAGATGATTATGATGGAGATTTAACTAAAGATATAAAAGTGAGTATTAAAAATCCAAATGGTAAAATAACTGATAAATTTGATACAAATATCTTAGGAAAATGGACAATAGAATATAGTGTGAAAGATAGTAAAGAACAAGAGAGTAAGGTTATAAAATACATTACAGTAAAGGAAGATTTTGATTATTTAAATCTTGATTTAGGTGAAGCAAATAAGAAAAGATTCCTAGTTAATTTTCCTGATGCAAAAATTACAAATAATAGCAATGAATTAATAAATGGTATTAAACTTTATATAAATGAAGGATTTAATAATAGCATACTTATTAAATACAATGACAAAGGTGTAAAGAAATCTGTAAAAGGGCAACAGGTAATATTAAAAGATAAATATACTACAGAAGAAGCAGAAGAATTAATTAAATCAATTGAGATAGAACATGATAATAGTACAAGTTTTACATTTAATGTAAGATTACAAAATAATAATGTAGATGATATGGTATATAATCCCCAAAATGGTAATTATTATCAATTTGTAGAAGCGAAAAGAATAAGTTGGAAAAATGCTAAATTAGAAGCTGAAAAAATGGAATATAAGGGTCTAAAAGGACATTTAGCAACAATTAAATCAAAACATGAGTTAGACCTGTTTAACTCTTTAACAACGAAAACTACTTGGCTTGGAGCAACAGATGAGGAAAAAGAAGGTCAATGGAAGTGGGTTACAGGAGAGCTTGTTAAATTTACAAATTGGTGTTCTGGAGAACCGAATAATTTTGGAGGAACTGAACATTATATGGTGTCTATTAAAAATTCAAAAGGTTTATGGAATGACACAAACAACTCACCTGACCCATATTGGACAGACATAGAGGGGTTTGTTGTTGAATTTGAAAATGATAAAAATAATGATAGTAGCATTATATATAAATATGAAGATACTGCACATATACAAAAAATAGTATCAAATCAAGATATTGTTTTGAATTCTACAAATGATAATAAAAGTAATTGTGTTAATTTGAGTTGGAATAAATATAAAGATTCAGAATATTATAAAGTTTTTAGAAGAGAGTTGAATAGTAATTCAGATGAATTTAAAACTATCTCAGAGAGTACAAAAGAAAATTATCTTAAAGATGTAGATGGAAAAGATATAACACCTCCAGTATACGATTTTTCTTTAATATTTGATAAGGAAATGAGTTCGAGATTAGAATTTCATGCAGAAGAAGTTGGAACGACATATGAATATAAAATAGAAAGTTATGATAAAGACGATTATCAAACTGCATATTCAAATGTTTCTAAAGCTACAGTCACATCTAAGTTTAAAGGATATAGCTACATTGTTGATGAAAATCCAGATACAGAGCTTGATGATAATATTATAAATAATACAGATGGAAAATTTTCTTTTGAAAATATAACTTATAATACATATCTTCATATAAAAGCAATAGATGAGCAAGGTAATGCTACAAAAACAAAACATATTAAACTTGCTGATGAAACACATAATAATGAGCCACGAATAACTGTAAAAGGAAAAAATAGAGTTATTAAAATAGGAGAAGAATTTAATAAACTGGATGGTGTAAAAGCATATGACCTAGAAGATGGAGATTTAACAGATAAGTTAGTTGTTGAAGGAGAAGTCAATAATCAAATAAAAGGTGTATATGAAATTAAATACAGTGTTGAAGATAGTAAAGGCTTAAAATCAGAAGTAATTGTAAAAGTAAATGTTACAGGTGATATGAAGTTAAATATAGAAGAACCAAAAAAAGATGAATTGGTAATCAATTGGAATGAGGTAAAAAATGCTGTTAAGTATAAATTATATAGAACAAATATAAATGGGTATGATTTTGAAGAAAAAGGAGTTTTCAATGATACCACATTTATAGATAATTCAGCCAATGATGTAAGTTCCCCGATAATAACTTATTTAAATGAAGTAATTATCGGAGAAGAAACGAGTAAAATTGGTAGACTTACTATTTTAACTAAAAATATAATAAAATTAGCAGATAAAGGAATCAATAAAGATTCAGAACAAAATACTGAATTAAAATTATTAGCAAGAGATTTAGCATCAACATATAGATACTTCGTTGAAGCAATAGACATAAATGGTAATGTTATAAACTCTAGTGAAATTAAAAATGGTTCTGTTTCAGTTGGATTAGCAGGGTTCAATTATATAATAGACGATAAGGAAGATACAGAAGCAGCCAATTTTGTAAATGCAAAAAATGTGAGCGATATAGATATATCTAATAGTAAGTTCAAATTTCTACATGTGAGAGCTATTGACCTAAATGGAAATGTAAGCCAAACTGCACATCATTTAATAAGTAGCAAATATGATACTAATCATGTTCCCGTTATAAGGGGTGTGAACACTATAAGGGTTAAAGAAGGGGATAAATTTGACCCATTTAAAGGAATAAGTGCATATGACACAGAAGATGGAGATTTAACGTCTAAAATAGAAATTGAGGGAAAAGTAAATTCAGATGTAAATGGAAAATACCTATTAACATATAAAGTTGAAGATTCTCAAGGGAATAAAAGAGAAGTGAAAAGAAATATAATTGTATATGCTGATATGGAAATTAAAGTAACGCCAGACTTTGAAGAAAATAATTTAGTCATATCCTGGGAAGAGAACCCTTTAAAAGAAAAAGTATTTTATGAAGTTAGAAAATATGATTATGAAATTGGAAACTATAAAACTGTTGGATATACAGAAGATTTAAATTTTGTAGATAAAAATGCAAAAGATATTTATGGTCCAAAAGTAAATAATATACATGGTAGTGATATGGATACAGATGAATTAAAGGATAAAATTACACTTAATATAAATGCTAGAGATGTAGGAGCTTCTGAAAAGTATCAAGTTAGAACTAGATTAAAGGAAGATAACTTAATTCTTAGGGATATGACAAGTGAAGAAGGAAATGAATGGGGAGTTACAGGAAGTATAAGTGGAGTTGTTAAATCTTTTAAATGGAAATTAAGCAATAAAAGAGAAGATAATTTAAAAAGTGGTATGATAACCACATCTATATCTACTAATAAAATAGAATTTGAACATAAAGGATATAAATATATTCATGTTGTGCCAATTGATTCTTATGACAATGAAGGAGATATTGTACATTATGAAATTGGTAAACCACCTGCTGAGGAAGTAATTGAGCCACCTATTATAAATATAACTGGAGTTCCAATTATAAATGGAGTGAGTACTGCAACCATAATGATTGGTGATGAATTTAAAATAATGAAAGGTGTTACTGCAAAAGATTACAAAGGTCAAGATTTAACCAATTTTATCAAAGTCAAAGGATTTGTAAACAGATATGAAAAAGGTGAATATGAGTTAGTATATTCAGTAACAGATTTTAAAGGTCAAGAAACTTCAAGAGTATGTAAGATAAGAGTTATAGACTATAGTGAGCAATTACCAGATTCCAAACCAAATGAAATAAATAGTCCTCCAGAAGTCAATTTTTGGGATGAAGATTACATTTATGTAGGCGAAAAATATGGAGAAGATAGAATTTTAAATGGTATAAGAGTTATTGATGCTGAAGATGGAGACATAACAAATAAAATAACTTATGAAACTAACTTAGATATTAATGCAGTTGGGACATATGTAATACTTTATAGTGTAAGTGATAGTGATGGTAATAAAGTAAAATTTACTAGAGTTGTGTATGTCATAGAAAAAGGAGCAGATAAACCAAATTTAGGTAATAATAATGAAAATTGGCAAAATGGAAGATGGGCGAGAATAAAAACTTATAATAAATACCTAAATGTAGGAGATACATTTAATATAAAAAGTGGAGTATATGCTTATGATGATGTAGATGGAGACATAACAGCACAAATAAAAGCGTCTGGTATTGTAAATACAATTAAACCTGGTGCATACAATGTGACTTACAAAGTAAAAAATTCAGATAATAATACAACTGTAGCAGGAGCGACAATATTTGTAAAAGATGGTGGATGGGACAATAATAATGGTGAGGAACCTAATCCAAATCCAGATTGGGGTGATAATGATAATGATGATTCACATAATAATCACATTCCAACTAGACCAGACCAACCAAATCAAGATGAAGATAACGTAAATGGTGATAAGCTTCCTAATATAGATGATGATGCAGGTAAAGATGATAATAAAGATATATTCATTGACAAAGACGGAAACAAGGTATTTCCAGATGGAACAATTGAAAAACCAGATGGAACAGAAATTAAACCAAATGAAGAAGGTGAAAAACCAACTATTGATGATAATGGAAATATAATTGTACCACCAGGAGGGATAATTATATTTCCAGATGGGACAATTCAAATACCAGAAGGTGGAGCAATACTTAAACCAGATGGAGTAATAATATATCCTAAAAAAGATGAAGAAGTAAAAGACAAAGATAATAATTCTAAAGAAGAATCCTCAAATAGTATAAGTTCTCTTATAAATGATGAGAAGATAGAAAAGGAAATTGATAATAATAATATAGAGAAAAATAATCCTCCTACAGGTGATACGGGGATAGGTATATTTTGGGGTATAGGAATATTATCTACAATAGGTTTAATTTTTAATAGAAGAAAAAAATAATTAAACTATTTTATATCATAATAGTATTTAGAAGAGTTATCTTTTCAAGTAATTATCATTTTAAAACATAAGATGGTTGTGAAGTTATAGTGTTTATTCTGTATCAAGCATAATTTTTAGAAAAAAGCATAAGATATTTAATAGTAATTAAACCTAGAAGAACGTAATGCGTTCTTCTAGGGTGTTACAAAATAAAATTCAAAAATATATACTATGAATAAAATTATGTAAAGAGAGAGATCATCATGGAATTTTTAGGTACTAGAATAAGAGAACGAAGAAAAGAATTAGGACTCACAATAGAACAACTATCTGAAAAAATTGATATAGGGTATAACCATCTCAGTAATATTGAAAGAGGTAGAAAAATACCAAGTTTGAGTACATTTTTAGAACTTATAAATGCTTTAGACATATCAGCAGATATAATTCTTAAAGATTCAGTTGAGCATGTTAAACCAAATGTTTTAAATGAAATAACAAATAAATTGGAAGATTTGAATCCTGATCAATTGAGAACTGTAGAAGAAGTTTTAACTGTATTAATTAAAAATCTAAAATATTTAGAAAATAAGGATTAAAAAAGAGTTATTTTAATAAGATAACTCTTTTTTTATGTTCATCAGTTATATTGTAGTTGCTTTATATAGCCTACAATATAACTTTTTTTATGAATATTTTTAAGAGGTGATAAAAATGTTTTTCGATAAAAATGAAAGAAAGAACTTTAAAAAACAATTAGAAAGTCAACTAAATTATAATGTGATTTTAGCTAATTGCAGAATAGATGGGATAGAGTATCCTTCTATTCTATTTAAATGTAATAGACAAACAAATTGGGGTGTTGTATATGTTGATGAAAAATCAAATGAATATTTAAATAAAAAATTATATTATTGGGGAAGGTTGTGCAAATATGAAGAAGAATCAAAAGAGCTATTAATTGATACAGTTATAATAAGTGAATTTCTATCTATAGAAAAGGCAAAAGAGATATTAACTAATGGCGAGCTATATCCTAAGGAATACAGAAATAATATAGATAATGAATCATCTATACTAACAACATCAAATAATGAATAATATTGTGGAGGAAATATGTTAAATAAATTTGGAAAATACAAAATAGAATTTGTAGCTAATATTGAGGAGATATTTATTCATATAACAATTTATAAAAAACTTGTGATAGAAGAAGTATCAGAGATATCACTTTTTCAGCTAGGAAATTATAGTGAAATAAAGCTTTTGTCAGATTGTATTTATATAAACAGTAATCTGTTAGGAACTACAGTTATACAGAATAGTTTTAGACATAAGTATGAGATTAAAAAATTAATAAAGAAAAATACAATAGCTGAAGATTATATAACAAGTTTAAATGAAAGCGAGTTGTATAAATCAGTTATAGGAAATGAAGAATTTGAAATTATAAATGAGGATATAAGTTTTGTTTTTAATACTCTTAAGAAGAAATATAGTGATTCAGATTGTTTTGAATTAAATAATATTACTTATAAAATTACAGAACTTTAAAGGTGAGCAGATGAAAATAAAAACATTTAGAGGAAAATCTATAAAAAATAATCACTGGATATATGGACATTATTATTCAACAGGAGTTAATGATACTAAAATACATAAGATAGTATATAACACAGGAAAATCAGATTTAATAGATCATCATATACCAATAAAAAGAAATACGCTAGGAGAAATTACATTTAAAAAGGATTCTGATGGAACTAATATATATTCTGATGATATAGTTCATTCAATAGTATATATAGCTAAAAATGATATGAAAGACTTGTATTTTGATAAAAAATCAATAATAGGGGTAGTGAAATTTCATAATGGAAGTTGGAAAATATATGATGGTGATAGTTACTATTTATTATTTAATGAGTCAAATGAGATAACCATTATAGGAAATAAATATGATAATGAAGATTTGATAAAAAAGTATAATTTATGTACCAAGAATAGAGGTGATTTATTTGAGTGAAGAAAGTTATATTATAGACCATTCGCTAAAAGACATAAGAGATAAAATAAATTTAAATAATGGAAATATCTTTAAGGCTTTAGAAACATTAGAGAATACAAAGTATCATTTAGTACAACAAATAATGAAAAATGAACAGGTAGCTGAAAGATTAGAATTAGATGATGTGAGTAATTATTCTGATAAGTTAATCGAAGTAAATGAATATGTAGAAAACAAAAAAATAAAAATATGGACAGATATGTTGCCACCAAATTTATTTTCAGTAGAATCTTCAAGATATTATTCTGATTATAAAGAATTGATTCAACAGTTAATAATTTATAAATTAAGTGGATTTAACGAACATTTCAACAAAATTATCATAAAATATAAGTTGTATTTAGATTATCTAAAGTATGATGTTGATAACTATTTTTTTAAAACATATACAGATGCAATTATGAAATCTAATTTAATCAAGGATGATAATTTTGAGCAAGTAAAAATACTAATGACTGGTGAAAGTAGTGAAAATATAGGTCTAGAAATAACAATTTATAATCAAGATTTTTCCTTAGAATATGTAAATGAGATTTGTATATTATAATGAGTTTTTTAATATACAAAATGATAATTTTTCAATATTGAAAAATCGCATTTTTCAATATTGAAATACTTATTCTAAAAAAGTATTGAATTTCAATACAAAAAAAAGGAGTTAAATGTAGTATTTGCAATGCTTTCATGAAAAAATTTCCTGACAAAATAGGTACAGATTTAGGTATGCTAACAAAAAAAGCTGAGATTTGTGTACCGATAAAATCTCAAATAACTTTAAAAAAATTTGCTAGGAAATTGAAATAAAAAAGAGTTATATTTCAGATAAAAAAATTTGAATAAAGAAAGGAAAATTATACAATTGGGTGATATAACAATTAAAGAACGAGATCTAGAATGCTTAAAATTATTAAATGAGTATGGATCTGTGAAAAGAAAGTATTTACATAAATTTTATGAGTTAAAAGACCCAAAGAATAAATATTCTAATCAGTATAAGTATGCAAGAATAAATAGACTTAAAGAAGAACAATATATTGAGGAAAATAATAAAATGTTCACATTAGGTAATGAAGGTCGTATCTATTTAAAATTGCTTGGGGAAAAAATTCATTATAAAAATTATTTGAGAATGGAAAAAAGAAGATTTTTAGCAGAGATTCATGAGTTATTGTATAGTTTTAAAAATTTCAAAAAAAGATTAGGACGTTCACAAATACAGAATGGTAAATATATAAAAGATGGAACAGAGTTTATAAAATTATTTTATGGGAAAGTTATTGGTAATAATGACAAAGAATATTTTGTATATAAAATAAAAAGAAATTCAAACAATTTTTATATTAAAAAAGTTATAAATGAGATTAATGATCTAATGATAGAAAATGTAATTATATTCTTCGAAAATGAAGATAATTTAAGATATTATAAATCAATAGACATTCAAAAAAAATTTATCAAAAAAGAAATATTAATGAGTTTGAAAGAGGATTCATTTAAAGTATTAAATTTAATTTCTGATGATATGCTCAATAATGAAAATATATTTGATTTGCTAAAGAGCAATATCAATATAAAGTTTATAAATAACTATCTCTATATAAATAATATAATAACATTTAATTTTTTAGAAAATGATTTTGTAAAAGAGGAACTAGTTAATTATTTTATACAGGAGCAGACAATTGATAGTTGTTATATCCTATGCTTTGAACATCAAAGAGATAAAGTAAAGAATGAATTTAAGAATGCAAAGATAGTTAGTCTAGATATTAATTCTATATACAAATAAGGCATTAAATACCCATTTAAAGCTATTTTATAAATGTTTCTAATCTTTTACATGATGAATAGCTAATTAACTAAATAAATCCAATTTATTAAATACAATATTCAGATTCTATAACTGAATATTGTATTTTTTTTAGGAGGTGATTAAATTATCAAAGATTTATCTAATTTTAAGTAATATATTAAAAAAGATACCAAGAAGTAGTCAAAAAAAGTATTTAGCACTTATAGCTACAATAATATACATGGAAGCTCCTATTGTAATTATGATTAGAGAAGGATTCTTTAATGTAAATTTATTAGAGCTATATTTTTCTCCTATTAAAGTTTTGTTTAAGTTATTTAATTTCCAAATAATATTTACACTTATAAATCTTAATATAACTTTCTTAATATTTGGATTCATAATAAGAGCCATATTCATTGTAAATAAATCCGGTTCTTTTAATTTTGAGGAGAAAGAGAAAAAAATAGATTGTGCAAAAAATTTAGGGACATATGGAACTGCTGAATGGATGGGAAGAGGCGAAATTAACAAATTACAGGATTATATTTCAATTAATACAAATGAAGGTATAATATTTGGATATTTTAGGGGTACAAAGGATATAATCACCTTGCCTAAAAATACATTCAATAATCGAAATGTAGCTGTATTTGGAAGTTCAGGTTCAATGAAGTCTCGTAGTTTTGTTATTCCAAATATTTTAAATCTCATTCGCTCAGAAGAAAGTATGTTTATAACAGATCCAAAAGGAGAGCTTCTTAGAAAATGTTCTAGTATATTAGAAAAGTTTGGTTACATAGTAAAGGCATTAAACTTAAACAATATTGAATGCTCAAATCAATGGAACATATTATCAACTGTAGAAGATGATATGAGTGCTATAACATTTGCACAATCAATTATGCTTAATACAAAAGAAAATAAAAAAGCTGGAGGTGATTTTTGGGAAAAAGGACAAGAAAATTTATTAAAGGCATTAGTTTTATACATAATAAAAGAACTTCCAGAAAATGAAAGAAATATGACTTCACTATATAGTTTTCTAACTGCAAAAGATGCAGCTAAAAAACTAGAAATGAGATTTAAATTTCTTAGAGAAGACCATATTGCGATTCAGCCATATAATATATTTTTAGAAAGCTCTGAAAATACTAAAATAAGATCTGGAATGATCTCTGGATTAGCAACTAGATTACAATTGTTCCAGTCTAAAAAATTTAAAATGCTTACCTCAGAAAATGAGATAGACTTAGGGCTTCCAGGAAGAAAAAAATGTGCTTATTTTGCTGTTTTACCAGATTCACATGCTTCATTTGATTTTATGGCCTGTTTATTTTTTTCTATGGCTTTTATAAAATTGATATCAATAGCAGATAGAAAACCAACAGGAAAATTAGATAAACAAGTAAATTTCATATTAGATGAGTTTCCTAATATAGCTCAGATTCCTGACTTTGAAAAGAAAATGGCTACAATACGTTCAAGGGGTATAAATGCGTTTGTAATATTTCAAAATATAACACAACTTCAAAATAGATATCCAGAAGGAAAATGGGAAGATATTTTAGGAAATTGTGATAATCATATATTTTTGGGATGTAATGAAAATACAACTGCTAAATTTATCTCAGACACTTTAGGTTCTATGACTATTAAAGATTTTTCAGAAAGTAAAGATAAATATAGTTTTAATCCATTAGAAAAGAAAATATCCGAAAAATATGTAAAAAGAAATATTTTAAATATGGATGAGGTTAGAAGGATAAATCCGTTTCATTCTATATTAATGCTAAAAGGGCAAAATCCTATAAAAATGAGCAAGATGGATTACACAAACCATGAACTTAGTGATGAAATGGAAGAAATACCAATATATTATATGCTCAAAGAATGGTCCAAAGAATTCCATAAAGATTGGCTATATTCTTTTAGAGATGAAATAACAATTGATGAACATATGGAAGAAGATATGAAAGAAAGAAATATAAAAGCTCTTCAAGAGTTAGATATGTTGATAGCAGAATGTGAAAATAAATCTTTTGAACAGAGTAATTTTAATACCAATGAATTAAGTAATCAGATATTTAATATAAAATCTATTAGTAATGAAACTAATCCTGAAAAAGATATAAAAATAAACTTAGAAAAAAGTAATCTCATACAGGATGAGTATAATTTAGAATTTTATGAGTATGAAGCACAACAAATAATATTAGAAGAAGAATATTATAATGAATTAGAAATACATGAAGATAAAGGGATTTCTAATGAAAGAGATTTAGTTGTAGAAGATGTTGGAGGAGATATACATATAAATATAGCTCTAAACAATGAAGAAGATGAAAATGATGATATAGATATAGAAAATAAAAAAGAATTGATGTCTTTATCTATGTTCAACAAATAAAAAACTTGGAGGATAAAAAAATGGAAGAAATAAGAATAAATGAGGAAACAGTAAAAATAGAGGAAAGTAATGAAGTTAGAAGTATCGAGCTTCCAGATTCAGAGTTGATACAATTTATGGAGAAAGACAAAATAAATGAAATTGAAGAAGTAAATGTTGATAGTACAAATGTAACTACTAAAGAAGAAAATACATTAATTGAACAACCTAAAAGAAGAAATAATTATACTGGAGAAAGACAAAAAATATCTGAATATAGAGATTTAATGTATCAAAGATATATTGATACTTGTGTAATACAATCTGTAGAAAGAGAAAACAAAAATGGTGATATATATGCTTGTGCTTACAAAGATGAATTAAAGATAAAAATACATGTAGAAGAAATGGATTTATATTTACCTTTATCTGTTAGAAAATTGGAAGGGAGTCAACTTATAGCTGCTAAAGTAAGAGGTTTAAGAAGAATGGTTGGTTCTACTGTATCATATTTGGTAACATCTATAGATGAAGAAAATGAGGTTGTTTATGCTTCTAGAAAAAGAGCATTAGAAATATTAAGAAAAGCTAGACCTCATAATGTAAATGATATTGTATTAGCTAAAGTTATAGATGTAAATGATTATTATGCTGTGACAGAATTTGATGGCCAAATAGGTACTATTGGAAAAAGAGATATATCTAACTCTAGAGTTTATAGAATACAAGATTACTTTGAAATAGGCGATGAAGTAAATTTAAAGATATTAAAATTAGATGAAGAAGGATGCTTTTTAAGTAGAAAAGAACTTGAAGAAGACATATTTGATAAATATATTATTGATAAAAAATATTATTCAGAAAGAGGTGTATATATAGCAAAGATAAAGGAGCTTTCAGAAAAACTAATATATCTTGAACTTAGAAGAGGATTAACTATAGCATGTAATTATCCTGTAAAAAGAAATGTTAATTTAGAAATAGGAAAAGAAATAACTGTATTATTAAGAAAAATAGATAAAGAAAAGAAACAATTATCTGGTCGTATATTTTAGATAGTTCTACTTAGAGCTATCTCTTTTTAATTAAAACAATGTATATAGAAGGTGGGAATATAATCAATGTTAAAAAGCTATTCAGTGGATGAATATATTAAAATACTTAGATTTTGTACATCAGAACAGCTTATAAGACTAGATCCAAAAGATATAGAAAATGTAACTCCCAAAAGTAAAATCAAAAAGATTAATAATATAAAAAAATTTGCATTAAAAAGAGGGCAAAGAATTATAAATCCAGGATATAGTTTTTATTATGATAATGAGAATGATATTTTTATAGATGTATTAGCAGACCAGGATAAAATTAATCAAGACGAGTTAATATTAACTAATGTATATATAGAGTTTAAAAATATGATGAATATATGTTATTTCAATAAAGATAATGGTGTTATTCCAAGGATATATTTTTACCAACTCTATAAAAACAATGATGAGGAAGACTTGAAAAGATTTGATATTATTTATTGCAATCCTTCAGAGCAAAATCTAGTAGAAATATTAATTCAGACAGAAGAAGATATAAAAAATATATTAATAGTTTTAAATGAAAATAGTCTTACCAGCTATCGAGAATTTAAATTATTTAAAAATAAAATGATTGCATTTGTCTTAGTAAAGGATAGAAGATTACTATTAAGTGATAAGCTATCTGATATAGTACAAAAATATAATAATTATAATAAATGCAAATGATATAAATTATTGGTCAATAAGTTTTATTGGCCAATAATTATGAATAGGAGCTTTTATGAGAAAGTATAGAGACATTTTTTTGATAACAATCATACATACAATATTAATTTTGACATCTACGTCGTTAGTAACTATAATAACAAATAGAGTTACTAATGTGTATGTGTATTCGGTTTTAAATATAGTACTATTAGTACTAATATATTACAATATGTATGTTTTAATATATAAGTTCCCAGTAGATATCATTAAGATTAAATATAAAAATAATAAAAAGAAAATTACACACTACATAACAATACTACTTTTTATAATGGTTACAAATTCAATACTACTAAGTAAACTTGAAAATACTTTTTTAAATTTAAGTCTATATTCTGTACTCCCGAAATTAAACTTAATACTTGATACTTCATCTAAACTTATCATTTATTTATTATCTTTATTTATTCAGACTTGTTTAATTGCTCCTATCGCAGAAGAATTAATTTATAGGAAATTTATATTAAATAATCTACTTGATAATTGTAATGCTTTCAAGTCTATAATATTATCTTCTTTTTTATTTAGTATATATCATTTAAATCTATTACAAGGCATCAATGCAATGATAATAGGTGTCTTTCTAGGCTATTTATACCATAGGACTTGTTCAATTAATATATGTATCTTATTACATTTTATTAATAATTTTATTAACTTCATTATTTTGACAATCTATATTACATAAAAAATCTTTAGTTTTTCTAAAACATTTTAAAATATGACATTTATGCTATAGAACAAGTTAATAATATGCATGAAGTTATTGATTTAGTTGACATTAAGAATAAAGACTCAGAAGATATAGCCATTCAATGCACAGTAAATATATGGTAATAATTGGATTTGATTATATAAAATTATTGCTGTAACATTTAATTAAATAAACAAATGATTGGGGCGATAATTATGTATTTGAGAAGATTATCAAAATCAGAATTAATTATAATGAAATTTATTTGGAGTTTAGATACAGGGGTAAAATCATATGATGTTGTTAATTATATGAAAGAAAAATATAGCTGGTCAGAAAAAACAACACTAAAGACTTTGTCTAAGTTATCAAATAAAAGATTCTTATATATTCAAGAAACAAGTCAATGTACATACTATACAATTTCAATTAAAGAAGATAAGTATTCTGAATTTATATCGCAAAAAATACATAAGCTCTTAGGGTGCAACTCTATAAAAAGCCTTTTAGTGTCATTATTTCAAGAAGAATTAACAGATGAAAAGTTAACCTCATTAGAAGAGTGGGTAAAAAACTGGGAAGAAGATGACTAAAAATTTCACCTATACTATTCTCTAAACACCAATTTAAATATATCTAGTAAAAAAGCCCTCATAATCTAAATAAATGGATTGTAAGGACTTTAATTCTATTATAAATAATAATCAATATATCTAGCCATTTGATGAATTTTTATTAGTTCTATACTTATGTTTTAAATTAATAGCAATTGCTATTGCAGTTGCTATTGCAAATTCACTTAATATTATACTTGGATTCCATATTTCAAAGTAGAAGTGGCCAATAATATAGATAGAGAATGCAATTAAATATATTGCGAGACAACTTAATACAATAAATCTAACCCTATCATTTTTTCTTTCCTTTTCGACTAACTGTTGTTGTTGCTTCTCTAAAATTTCTGTTCTAATTGATATTTCATCTATTTCAGATGGTTTCAAAAGATAATCTATTGTAACATTAAATATTTCACCTAAAGCTATTAATTTTTCTGTTTCTGGTATTGATTGACCTGTTTCCCATTTTGATACACTTTGTCTTGACACACTAAGCTGCTCTGCTAAATGTTCCTGAGATAAATTATGTGCTTTTCTTAATTTTAAGATTTTTTCAGATATATCCATTTTTCTCCTCCTCAACCTTTATACTAAAATCTTAACAAATACGCAGGTTGCATACTATCAATTTGACTATATTTTTTGTCAACCTTGAGTTGCATCCCTGTAAAATAAGTATTTTTCTTAACTTACAGTATTCATAAAGTAAATCAAGTGCTATTTTAAAACTCTATAATGTGAATTCCTACAATAATATTATTTTCAAAAAAAAATTATATTTGCCCCATATTATATATGAGGTGAAATAATGTATTTTTTTAATACAAATAAAAATAAGCTGCTTGTCAGCAAAATTAAAAGGAGAGATAAAATAATGGAGTATTTTGATGAATTATTAAAAATGAGTGATTGGAAAAGGTATTTACCACCTTATGTGTATTTAGAGGATTATAGAGATGCATTTAAAGAATATTTTATATCTAATTATCCAGGAGATGTATCAGAAAAAGTTTTTGTAGCAGAAATATTAGAGTGTGAGATACGTCATAAAGAACCATTTGAGTTTAATAGATATTAGCCAATTGGAGGAAGAGGTATGAATATACAAAATGTAGATAAAGATGCGTTTGATCGTATTGTAAAAAATAATATTATAGGTTTATATCTGTATAAGGATGATAAATACTATATCTGTATAGACAACTCATTAGGCAAACTTTGGATGGAAAAAAAGAAAACTGAGAAAGAAGCTTTAGACTGGCTTAATGATGAAGATAATAGTAAATATCAAATTTTAGGTGAAGAACCTATTACAATCCGAGATCCTCGTTTACCCAAACTTACAGCTAAACAATCAAAGATTATATTAAGTATATTTGAGGAATATTTTAAACAATAGAATAATTAGGAGGAATATATAATGATACTAGGAGTATATTATTCAAAACCTAGACATTGTTTATATGTTAATATAGACAATAATAAAACCAATTGCTTTTATGACATAAAATTGAATCACTGGAGCTCAAAAAGAATAGAAAAAGATAAGGTCCTTTTAAGAAAAATATTTGATTTTTGTGGGGTAGAAAGTTTAAAAGAATTTAAGTGTATAAGAAAAAATATCTATAGTAAGCAATATAAAAATCAAGTGTTTATAGATAAATTTCATGAGATTAAACAATATGATATGGATAAATCTACATACAATTATGCTCTAACATTTGCTATAGAACTTGTAATGAAGGGTATAATTAGAGATGATGAGATTAAAGACCTAGAAAAACTTAGGGTAGATTATTTAATAAACTCTTGTAATAGACTGTTTGATATGATTAATTATAATAATCTAGAATCATACCAGAAATTAATATCTATATATATTAGTAATCTTGAGGAATTAGGATTTAATACTAATGAGTTTAAAAAAAAGTTAAAAAATATAATTAAAGATTGTAGAATAAAATATCTTTTAAATTCAATTACTAAATATTGGGCTAAAATAAGCAATTTAGATTTTATTAATCTAAAAGATGCTAAGGAATATGATATCATAATAGAAGAACTCTCTTTCTTAGGCTATGACACTAAAGAACTTGAAAAAAGATGTGAAAGAATTTTAGAACATAAAAAAAATGAAAAATATGAATTTATGAAAGACAAGGTTGTATATTCAATAAATATAAATTCTTTTATACTTGAAAGTAAAGTAAATACACTAAATAAAATAGAAAATTTTATAATCAACTCAGGTATAGATAAGCACATAAGAGAAATTAGTGACAGTGAATATGATATAAAAGTATACTTAAAGGGATTAGATTTATATAACAGAAATTATGAACTTCTTGAAACTGGGATTACAAAAAATCTAATCAAACTGGATAACATGCCTATAATTTTAGATTTACTAAATAATACTGTTCTAACACTACAAAAAAAACCTTCTGAGTTTTATATAGCAAAATGTAATGAATATGGACAAATAGAATCATTTCTTTTAAAAACAATTCCAATAAATGATAAAAATTATACATATGATTTTGGGACATATGACTTTATACCTGGGTATTATATCATAAAATATGGAGATAAAGAATCTATATATAAATATGATAGTACAGAATGGTTTAAAGTAAAATATATACAAACATATGTTTTGGATTTCAACTATATACCTTAAATAAACATGCATTATAGTGTAGCTAGATTAATAGCAATTAAAAATAAGCTGCTTGTCAACAAAGTTAATAGGAGATAATAATATGAATGAAAATAAGATAAATACAATAGCTGAATTAGTAAAAAAAGCAATGTTAGAAGATGATTATATAAATGTGAATGAATATCTTTACTTGCAAAAAACATGGAATGGAAAAACAAGTAATAGCGTTTGCATTACTTTATATGATGATACAAATATATATCTAAGAATGACAGAAAAAATTAAATATATTAGTATTGATAGTTGCAAGTATGGAGATTGGGAAGATTACAATATAGAAACTATTTATGAATATGAAGATACCATAATTAAATGTTTAATAGGTTATATGAGTCAAAATAATTTAGAAGTGTAAAAAGTTAATTTATTTAACTTTTTATACCTATTACAATAACAATTTTACTAATAAGAGTTATAATTAAAATATAAAAAATAGGAGTTGTTTTAAATGGATAAGACAAGAACTTTAAATGACTTAAAAAAAAGAATCTTAAATGAAATGTTAGATAGGCACTATTATATGGTAAAGTCTATGTTAAAATTCATTTCAATGGATAATTCGATTGATAAAGGATATGCAGATAGTCTTTTTAAATATGCAAGCATAAAAAGAATGAAGTTTCTATTAGCTTCATGTATTGAAAAATTAAAAAATATTAATGAGAAAGACGAAGAAGCTAAGCATATTATTCTTATTGCAATCGAAACTAGTCTAGATGAACTAGGTGACCTTATATTGATTAATTATGATATTGAGAAAATTAAAAATGATTTAAAAGATGATATTGATTCTAATAATATTATTTCAATATCAGATATTGAGAAATATGAAAAAATCTTTGAAAAAGAATTTAATAATGTGTGTAGCGAATATGTAGGAAAAATAGAAAATGTTATCAAAAGAAATAGAGAATTTTTAGATAATAATATTGTATATGTTAATTATTTTAATAAAAATTCATTTTGTTTAGATAGAGACAAGCATAAATCTATAAATGAAGATGACTACCATACTTTATTTGGTGTATTGATGGATACTAAAATATGTAAACTATCAGAATCATCAACGAATGAAAATAAATTTGAATATAAAATAAATTTGAATAAATTGAAGAAATACAATATAAAATATGAGATATTAAATAAGGAGTTTGTTAAAGCTATTGAACTAAAAGAGTTCAATGATATTCCATATGAATTAAAAAAATTAAATGGACAGACTTTTAAATCAATGCCTGGCTATTATGTTGCTAAATGTGATGAAAATGGTGAAATAATTTCTTTTCTAACAACAATAATAGATAGATCAAGAAGTGGTGCAACAGTAACATATGAATTTGAAAAATATGAATTTGAAGATGGCTATTATGCAGTGAAATATAGTGATGGAAGGTATGCTAATAAAGAAATTTATAAATATTGTGATGGAAAATGGTATAGTGTAATTTACAATCAAAATATAGTTTATGAAAACTAATTTGTTAAATTAAAAAATATTGTAACAAAAAAGAGTTGTAAATATAATATATTTACAACTCTTTACATAAAACTAATTTAGTATAATTTAAACAACTTGCAATATAACTATAGTTTAAGCATAGAATTTTATAACTAACATAGTATAATTTAAACAAATATTATGCAATTTAAGCATAAGGTTTTATAACTAACATAGTATAATTTAAACAAAATATTATGCAATTTAAGCATAGTCTTTTATAACTAACATAGTACAATTTAAACAAAATTCCATATAATTTAAGCATGGCATTTTATAACTAACATAGTACAATTTAAACATGTATATCGCAAGTATAAACATTGAATGTTTATGCTTTAATTATATAAAAAATAATCTGGTATGTCAAAATAAATTTGAATTATAGCAGAAATAATTCATCAATAGCTGCTATAATTAAATGTAGGTAAATTCTATAAATATAGAGTTCAGTATAAGGTTAAATATAACAAATCCAATGGTCAAACCTAGTTCATTTATTGGTATATATTTTATGTTGTTAAAGCTATTCAGAGCAGATAAACTTGAAACTATAGTCATATAAAAGATAACTGTTAAAATTGGTATGGAGATACTTACATCCAGCTCTAATTCATGCTCTTTCATAATATTACTCCTTTCAACATTAATTTATTTAGCTTTATTATAGCATTTAATCTAAGTTTGTTTTAGTATTTTGTCTTAGAATAGGTTCACACTCTTATTTTGTATGTTGAAATAAAATATTTTTATAGCAATATATTATTATTAAGGCAACTTATAATCTTCTTAAAATACACAATAACAGGACAATTATATGTTATAATATAGTAAAATATATTATTTTATTAATGAGAGGTGAACTTTATGACAAAATATTATATAACTGATTATATAACAGATGATGGGATACATATTGAAATTCTTCAAGCTTGGGAGTATGAAAATGATTGCTATATTAAACTACTTAATAAAAAGATTTTAAATAATGCTATATGTAATGAAGAAATATTATGCTATCAAGATCCATATTCTGAAGGTTATTCTGGATGTGAGATAGATTATGAGGAATATATAAAATTAGCATAACACTTATTTTTACCTTATAATCGAACGTACGTTTTACAACAGTAAAGGGATGTGTATATATGAGTAAAGATTTATCAGACAATCAGCTTCTAATTTTAGATGTGATAAAAAAAGAAATATCAATAAAAGGATATCCTCCTTCTATCAGAGATATTTGCCATGCTGTTGGTCTTAGTTCAACTTCATCTGTATATGAGAACTTAAATAAGCTAGAAGCTAAAGGATATATTAAAAGAGAATCAAACAAACCAAGAGCAATTCAAATTTTAAAAAATAGATAATGATGAATTGAAAAAATATCTAAAAATTAAGTAGACTATTTGAAAGGCAGTAAATTTATATTACCCTTCAAATAGCCTACTATTAATAATGTTCTAATTTTACTTTTTCAAGATTTTCTAGATGGATTTCATCTAATATTTTTAATTTGCCAAATGCCATTAATTCATATTTTCTATATTTTGACTTTATTATCTTTAATCTTAAATACGATATATATACAAGTGATTATACTTATGATGAATAAAATCCTTATTAATGAATTAAAAGTATTATATGCTAAAAAGCTTGAAATACTAATAAAGAGAATCGCTATAACAGCAATTTTAATATAGGAACCAAACTCAATATTCTTATTATATTCAAGTAACATACCTATGTTTAGTTTATCTTCTTCTATTTTTTCTATAGATTCATGTAGTTCTAAATTACAATAATCAGCTTTATAATCCGCTCTATAATTTTTATAGAAATCATTCATCATTTGCTCTTCAGCATTACCAAATTTATAAATATATGACATATATATAGCCTTCCTTTATTATGTATTATTGAGTACATGTTATTTATTTAAAGATCTTCAAAGAACTCTTTTTTTATTTCTGTACACCTGGTATTTTTTATATCCTCTAATACATTTAATGCACTAAAATCAATTAAATCATAATGTTTATATTTTATATTTATTTCCCTTATCTTTAAGTATAGTAAACAAGTAAATAACACTATACCAAAAACAAATAAATATTGTAATGGTGAATTAGAAGCATGATAGACATTAATACTTAAAAATAAATACATCAGAATACTTATAATTGTTATAATTATAAAAACTATTTTTCGCTTTAAGTTTCTTTCCCTCATACAAATTCGTATAAATACATCTTCACTTGTTATATCTCTATATAATTGAGAAACATCAAAATTTCTGTATTTATCCTCATATTTTCTCTTATTTAATTTATCATATTCTTTTAGTATTTTCTTTTCATAATCATCTCTTGGTTCATATATGTAAGACATTCTTTGTCCTCCAGTTCACTTTAAATTAATTTTATCTATTACATACTTTTTGTAATTCTGTATTTATACATGAAGCAGTATAAACATAAATAATAGATATAAGGATAAAGCTTATAAGTACTTTATATTCTTCATGTTATAAAGGCTCTTCTATAAGTAACAATATCAGTTTTTCAGCATTGGATCTTCAGATTACCAACTCATCTAAACGCATGTAACTTTCCTCTTAATTTATATTTTATATTAATAACATAAATTTTTCTATATAGGTCAAAATATATTTGAATTAAATTCTTCATTATAGATAAATCAACAAATTCTTAAATAAAACATATCTTAAAAAATTATTTATATATATATATAATTGTAATTCTACAATTACAATTATAATCTGTTTTTCTGTTAAACTCAAAAAGAGTAACTCTACAATTACAAAATTTAAAAGGAGGATAGACTATGCATCAATGGTTTTATCAAGACGACAATTATAATATAGGAAGTGCATTAAAAAGATTGCGTAAAAGAATGGGTTTATCACAAGAACAGGTGTCCTCAAAATTACAAACAATGGGGTACAATGTTTCTAGAGCAGCATATGCTCAGATGGAAAAAGGTACATATGGTATTCGGATAAGTGTGTTAGTTGCACTTAAACAGATATTTGATGCAGAATATGGGGATTTTTTTTCAGACTTGCCTTAAGTTAAGTAAGCCTAAGTAATATTTATTCTATGTCTATTTTATTCTCATCATTAAGAAGGCAATTTAGTCTACACGAAATCATGTAACTTAACTCTTGAAAACCAGCTTTTTCAAGTAGTAACATAATTTTGTAATTATTTTGAGGTCCTGTTTCTCTAGTGCCACATACAATTTCCCATTCATGTGGATATTCTATTGACCATTGTGATAACTCTATATTTTTTTTATTCAAGTATATACACCTCCTATTGTAATTCTACAATTACAATTATAGCTAATATTTATGCTAATATCAAGTAAAATATGTAATTCTACGGTTACAAATACTTAAGGAGGATAGACCATGTCACAGTGGCTTTATCAAGAAAATAATTATACTATAGGAAATGCATTAAAAAGGTTACGTAAAAAAACAGGCTTGTCACAAGAGCAAGTATCTTCAAAGTTACAAATAATGGGGTGCAATGTTTCTAGAGCAGCATATGCTCAAATGGAGACAGGTACATATGGCATTCGGCTAAGTGTGTTAATTGCACTTAAATATATATTCAATGCAGAGTATAAAGATTTCTTTTCAGACTTGCCTTAAAATTAAATTTAATATGTATTATATCCCTTAATAATAAAAAGGTATGTATAGCACATACCTTTACTCAGTCAGTGTGAAATTTTTATAAATATATCTGATTATATCATAGTAATAATTAAAAATAAAACATTAATAAAAACGTTTATATAGAATATTATTCTATTGTATTGTCTGTATTATATATCTCTATTTTATCAGTATCTCTAGGAACTTCACCTATTTTTTTACATTTTTCTTCATAAAGTTTTCTTACATGTTCTGGAGCTGTCGCATATGTATAATCTGTAGTTTCAAAACTAAATCCAGTACTTGGTACAACAGTTTTATTTTCAGATAAACTTTTCTTTTTTAGTGGTGCTTGTGCATTCACATCAATAAAAGAAAAACATGAACCTATAAATATTAGAATAGCAAGGATTATTCCACGTTTACCTCTTCTTTTTCCAATACTTTTTATTCTTATCTCTAAATTTGTTTTTGTAAACTCTGTTGCCAACATACCCATTTTATTGAGATTATTTAGCTCAATTGCACGTAAAATAGTTAGTGCATATTCTTTTTTCTGTTTAGATGAACATTCATTAATAACACTTTCATCACAACATAGTTCACAATCAGAATCAATTTTCTTGCTCATAATATAAACAAAAGGATTGAACCAATAAATAGCTTTTACAAAGACTACTATAAATTTTATCAAGATATCTCTATGTTTAAAATGTGTTAACTCATGTTTTAAAATCCAATAAATATTTTCTCCATCATATGGAAGGTCCAATAAAAATATATATGGTTTAAATAATCCTACACCTGCTGGACTGGCTAATTCATCTGTATACCTTAGAGGAATATTGTTTTTTATATTTAATTCAGATAATAACTCTCTGTAAGTACTATTTATATTTTCATCTTCAACCTCGAAAGAAGTATCAACAATAAGATTCTTAAATTTTACATATTTAATTAATAGACGAGCTAAATAAAATATAACTCCAATTATCCATATACATATAAATAAAAGTGTAAGGTTTTTGTTTGGATGATTATTATTAAAATTAGTTATATTATCAATTAGAGTATAACTTTCTTTTGTTTTTGTTTTAAATTCAATTGAACAAGAAACAGGAAAAAGTAACATTCTAAAAAGAATAATTAGCCAAATATAATAATTAAACTTTTTACTAAATATTTTAAATATACATGTTTTGAGAATTATCAATATACAAATACCTAAACTACTTATTAATGTTGTCTTTAATAAATTTTCAAATAAAACATTCATTTATTTCTCCAAATCATTCGCTATTTCTATAAGATGCTCAAATTCTTCTTTTTTTAAGATATTATCTTCATATAATGAAAGAAATAGACTTCCTACTGAATTATTATGCAAGTTACTTACAAAATCTTTTGTTACATAGTTTAAGTATTCTCTATATTCAATTATAATTTTATAATGTGTATATCTATCAATTTTTTCAGCTGATAAAAATTTTCTTTTAACAAGCTTTGATAGAAGTGTTAGCGTAGTTGTCTGCTTCCAATCATATTCATTTTGCATTGCTTCAATAACCTCTTTAGAAATCACATTATCATTTTTCTCCCAAATAAATTTCATTACTTTTAATTCTGCATCTGGTATTTTCTGCATAATAAATCCCCCTAAAGTATATTGCATTTTAATACTGTAAAATAAAAATAATTATATTAATAAAAATCTTATCTATTAAGATAATAGTACACGAATAATTAAGAATATTCTATACAAAATTTAATATTAGTCACTATAAAAAATAATGACCTTCTAATAGCCATTTAGAAACGAATATTTTTTATCGCTTTATAATTTATCCTATGGCAAATTATAATGCCTTAAAATCGAAATTTATATTTAATTATTAAAATAATAACTAATATCATAGAATTATTAATTCTATGATATTTTTTTATAACTATTTATATTACAAGGATATATAATTAATATTCTTATAATTTTCAGTTATAATTCAGCAAAATCACACTTTTATTTATTTTTTAATGGTATAATTAACATATAAAGCTTTTTAAGAAAGGTGGTTTTCTATGACTGGGTTCATAAGAATTGTAAATAAAAAGTACATAGTCTACTTAGAATATAAAGATGAACTTACTGGTAAGAAAAAACAAAAGAACATGGGTTCTTTTACTAAAAAAAGAGAAGCTAATAAAAGATTGGCCGAAGTAAAAGATAGTATGTATAAAAATAACATACTAATCCCAAATAATATTTTATTTGAGAATTTTTTAAAAACATTTATAGAAGAATATAAATCTAAATGGTCCATAACTACCTATAGTAAATATATCAATATATGTAATAAATATATAATAAAATATCTTGGTAAAATGAGAGTTCAAGATATTGATACAATACATATACAAAATTATATAAACACCTTGTCAGATACTCTAAGTTCTAAAACCTTAAAAATACACATTAATATAATGAAACTTGCATTTGAAAATGCTTTTGACTTAAGAATAATTGATAAAAATCCAACTAAAGGAATAGATATAGTTAAATCAAAGAAATTTAAAAATGAAATTTATGATGAAGAACAAATAATAAGATTATTAGAAGCCTGTAAAAATACCGCTTTAGAGCTTCATATAAATTTAGGTGTTGGTCTTGGTATGAGGATATCTGAAATATTAGGTCTTTCATGGGAAAATATAGACTTTGAGAGAAAAATAATTTCAATAGAGAAAATCACTGCAAAAGTTAATGGAGAAGTCATACTGAAGGATACCAAAACTGAGAGTTCAATCAGAAAGATATCGGCTCCAGATGAAATAATGAATCTCATATTAAAACATAAATTGGAGCAAGAAAGAGAGCTACTGAATATTGATATAGAAAATAAATATAATCTATTATTTATTAATAAGAAGGGCTCTCCTATAGATGAAAGTGTTATAAGTCATAGATTTAGAAGATTCCTGGAATATGAGCAACTTCCTCATATTAGGTTTCATGATTTAAGACATTCACATGTTACGTTACTTATGAACTCACATATACCTATAAAAGTTATTTCAGAAAGAGTTGGCCATTCAAATGTTAATACCACTCTGAATATATATTCTCATGTACTTGATGAAATGGATAGAGAAGCTTCAGATAAAATTGCAAGCAAATTATATAAGGATGAATCATAAGGGGAAGATTTACAAAGAGCTATAAATGGAAGATAGAGAGTCATTTTCATAAAATTAATTTTAAAATTTACTAATATTTAAAATTAATAAAAAAATACCATAAGAAAATCGTTGAAAAATATAATTTTCTTATGGTATAAATTATATATTGTATTTTAGGGAGTTTGAAGTGGCTTTATTTTATACTAGTTAATACTAAGTACTAGTATCTCTCTATTATCTAAAGTAACTTCATATATTTTAAATTTTTTATATCTTATAACCTTATTTAAATTAGTTTAATAGGTTGAGAATTATATTTATTTATGATATTCATAAACGAGTACTTCTCTATTATCAGGTGTAACAGCATATATTTTCATTGGCTTATATGTTAATACATTTGCTAAATCTGTATCATAAGTTTTAAAGTTTATATAATTAGTTTTAGGTTGATTTTCATCTCCTCCATAATTACGCATTTCTTTTTCTCTAGTACCTATGTCTTTGTACACTCCATTTCCTGTAGAATCTTCAAGAGTCGCATATACATGGTATTTATTAATATAATTAAGTACATCTTTATTAGTATCAGTAGGCTTAAAGTAATATCCTTTAAAATAAGATTGACCAGTACTCATATTCCATTCAAAGTCTGCATAGTATGTTTTATGTGCATCTATTATTTCTTGATCAGTTGGGACTTTAATCTCTGGCTCTTTAAGTACTTCAGGTGTACTATTTAATTCTGTAATAGATAAATTATCTAAAAATATTGCTCCACTACCATTTAAAGTTATTTCTATATCAGAAGAATCTTTTCCAGTTGTTTCAAATTCATAACTAAACTTTGTATAATTCTTTTCTGGTACTAAATAATCTGTTTTATCTTCCTTTGCTTTTATATTTACAGATATTGAATTAGATACTGAAGGATCTTTTGAATATCCACTAAAAACATAACGCTTATAAGGTTTTAATTTAGACATTGGTATTGTAATCTTAGTCTGTCCATTGAGTTTATTTGCTGCCCCTCGTAAGCCTTCTTTATTTATAGTATTAATATTGCTCCATTCACTAGGATAATTGTTATAATCATCAAAATTAGTAAAGTATGTTGGTGTTTTTATAAGTATATTCATACCTCTCTCAAGTTTAACATTATATATTTTTTTATCATCTAAAGATTTTAATCTCTCTTTAATTGTATCAGCTGTATAATTATCAAATACAAGTTCAACACAACTTTCATCTATTGGTGTCCCATTAAAATATAATAAACCATCTTTTTGAGTAGCACCAAATGCTTTTTCAATTGCTTGACCAATTGTAAGTTCTGGAGTTTTATCTTCTGGCTCATATGAATCTTTAGCAGCAACACGTCTCTCATAAGTTTCATTTCCTATATCTAGTATAAAAGATGCAGATATGCTATCAACTTGACTTATATAGTCTGACCAACTATTTCCTTCTGTTACTATTTGTCCTTGACTGTTTTTTGTACCAAAGTTTCCACTTACTTGCGTTGTTTCTAGTTTAATTTGTTTCCCAGAATCTAATTTTTTCATTTGTTCATAATTTAATGGTATTAATCTAGAACTGAACTGGTCCATTGTATTAAGTGCTAAAGGAGATACCCCTTTTTTAGGATATGTGTCATTAGGAGATAAATTGTTACCAATTTGATTTTCTTGTGCTTTAATAGTTGATAGTGTATCTCCATCTAACACTAAGTTTGTTGTTGGTGTTACTTTATACATAGGTGCAGTACCTGTGTTATAGTATCTAACATTAGCATTTATATATGCTGATTCACTTTTGCTTATTTGTAAACCTGTATTCCAAGATTCCCCATTACTATCTTGTACAGCTGTTGAATTATCTGTTGTATGAGAATAGTTTGCTGTTACACTTCCTGTGAAACCATTTTGATATCCAGCAGTAACAGATACGCCTACTGTATTTGCATCAGTTTTACTGTTTGTAGTAGCTCTAGAAACTGTTTTACCAACATCAGAAGATGCATGCTCATTTGTAGACAATATTAATTTTTCCATACCAACTCCAACTACTGGATAAGCTGCAACTAGTGGATCTCTTGCTTCTTTACTTATCGCTTTATCAAATGTGCCAGATGCCTTTTCATAATCTGTATATGGGTCTCCAGCAGTATTTGGCTCTAAGTAGTTTGATACATATTTTTTATATCCTTGTTCTGCAAAACTATCTTCCCATTTTACTGCAATTAAGTCTTTTATAGTATATCCATTTCTTTCATATGCATCTGGTATATTATCATTATCTGTATCTAAGTCTTCATCTTCCCAATCAGACATCAAATTTGGATCAAAGAAATTATTATTTGGAATAAATGGATCATTTTTCTCTATTTTTGAGTAATCTCTTAAAAATAAATTTTCTTCTGGTATAATGGTTTTGTTACCATTTGATTCCCAATAAAGTTTAGGTGACGATAGATTATCTATAGTTCCTAGATTGTTGTCTTGCAATTCTATTCTAATTTTATATTCCTTACCCTTTTCCATTTTAGCTTTAATTGTGTTTGCAACATCACCTTTAGCATCTATCTGCATCAAGATATCTTCTCTATCAGTAGACAGTGTATATTCTCCATCCATTGATGGAATTATTCTTCCTGTCCAGCGTATAGATTTTACATCTGATACATCTTTATCTAAAAGCTTATCTACCTTCTTTTCTTCAAATTTCAAATTACCATCTTTTATTGGAGCCATTAATTCTAGATCTTTAAAATGTTCATCTGTGAAATAATATCCCATTAATCCATTACTTGGGAGTGTATCTTCACTTACAACTTCTCTTTTCTTAGTAGAGTGATAATTATTATTAGTTTGTGCATATACAGGATATGCTAGAGCTTGACTAACGATAGCTGTAAGTGTTAAAAAACTCAGTAATTTTTTATTTTTCATTTGTACCTTCATTTTTTCTCCCCCTTATATTAGAAATATTATTAAATTAATTGTTAATTTAATAATGTTGCATCAACAATTAATTTTGTTGTAGTTTTATCTTTATAAGTATCAACTTTATTAATCTTAAACTTACTACCATGGTTTAATAAAACCTCATATTCTCCACCATAGCCAGGTATAGCTGATAAGTAAGCACCAGGAGAACCTTTAGGTATACTTATACGTAGTACTATTTTTCTAGGAGCAAATGCACTCATGTTTGCACTGCCTATACTAGTACTTACAAAATTTTGATATGTTAATGTTTGTCCTTCCCATTTTTCCTTAAATGCATTTACATTTGCTTCTATATTAAAATTGTATCCTGGTGATGAAATTTCTAAACCGAATTCAGGAGCTCCAGCTCTTCTATATACAGTTAAATTTGATGGAATAGGCTTACTTTTTAATGCATTTTCTATATTATTTATTTGAGAATCTAATTTTGGGTCAGGATTATTTGTTGGCCCATTTTCTAACAGATATTTATTGATAGCGACATAGTCTCCACGCATATAACCATTTATATCAGCAAGTTGTTCAGGAGTCAATTTATTACTCCAGTCATTATAATTTTCTTTTCCCCAAGAATCTCCTTTGGCTACATCTTCTTTAAAATCAAGGCTACTTACTAAAGATGCCTCAACTTTTATATATTGTTTTCCGCCTATAACTATACGAACTGTTTTATCAACTTTAACACTATATCCTTGTTCTATTAGTGTACTTACAGATTCATTACTTTGTTGATATGGTAACATCCCAGTTCCTTTAGGTAATTTTAAATGTACAAGTAATGGTGTAGGTTTACTGTCTTGATTGCCTGGTTCATATAAAGATATATCTTTAAATCCGTCTTGTTTAAATAATCTGTCTTGAACAGTATCTTTAAATTCATTAAATTTCTCTAAACTGATTTCATTTTCTGTATTTCCTCTAATTTCGCCCTTAAAAGCAAATCTATCAGCAGATTCAAAATAGTAAACATACATAGGTTTATCTAGCTTGTTTTTTGATATCGCACTTTTAAGATCCTTATAATCTTTTTCAAAAGGATTCTCTTTTATTTCATAGTCATAAAAATAATTTCTTTCTCTAGAATACTTACTTATTTCTGATGCATTTTTCTTATATTCTGCTAAAGCTTCTTTCTCTACTTTTTCAAGACCCTTTTCAACCCTTTCAGCTTCTTTTCTTTCCCATTCTTTAGCTTTTTCCTTATCTTTAAAAAAATCTTCTGGTCTTTCTATTCCTGCCTTATAAGCAGTGGTAGTTATTTTTTGAGGTGAATATTCTACTAAATTTTCAGCATAAGTTCCTCCACTGAATAAGAGACTTGTTAAAATAAGACTTAGTACTAATATTTTAGAAATATAACTTCTAATCTTTTTCATTTAAAATACCTCCTCACATTATTTTAAATATTTATTAATTTAATTATATAATCTAAATATAAAAATATTAGTTAGATTTCAAAATCAATATTTTAGTGGTCATTAAATAGTTTATTCGACACAAAGAAATTGTTTAAAATATAAAAAAATAATTTTTCTGCTTTGAAAACGGGTTTTTAGGAAATAATATAATAATTTATGTAAAATAGCATATTAAAAAAGGTATAAAATAACGTATTATTTTACACCTTTTTATATCTTAAACTGATACTTCTTTCATTCTAAGTTGTTTTTTTACAGATTGTAGAGATCTATCAGATATAGGACATTTATCTCCATTACTCATTTTTACAAATTTTCCTTTTACATTTAGAGAAATTATATGCTCTCTATTAACTATAAATGATTTATGTATACGAAATAGACATTCATCTAAATCTACTATAGATTTTAAACTTCTGTATAATTCGATTTCTTGTTCTTCAGTTACTAATTTTATTTTATGAGGGGCAGTACATGTTTCAAAATAAATTATATCGCTAAATGGGATTCTCCAAAGCTCAAATTTTCTATAAATAACAAAAAAATTTTCTGGATAATTTATTTCCTTTAAATATCTTTCATGAGAGGTTTTAATACAAGCTCTTATTCTGCCTTCAGCAATATCCATATCGTATTTAGATATAAAATCCATAGCTTCAAGCCTATAATAAAAAATACTCATACTTATTTCAACATAATTTGAAATAAATATAATAGGACTTAAATAGTCATTTCTTCTAATTTCTTGGGCCAACCATAGTCCATCACACATATATTTATTTAAGTTATATTCAAAATCAACTCCAATAAAAAATATCCTTACTTTATTTTTTGCATCAATATCCTTTAACAATAAATCTACATTATGATATAGTTTTACAATATCATTATCAAATCCCTCTTTAATTAGTATGTTATTTATACAGTCTTTTAACTTTCTTCCAAAATTTACATCGTTATCAAACAATAATATATCCATTCATATTCCTCCTATTACAATAAAATTTTCGAATATTCAAAAAAAAGAAAAATATATAAATATATATATATAATATAACGTTTTGCAAACTACATCAATAAAATATTTTATTTTTGTAGTTTACAAATAAAATATTTTTTTTCTTTATTCACTTAATTTATTAAAATACATTTCTAAATTTGTTAATTAAGTCAATTTTTAAATTATATATATTCTAGAAACTATTGCAACTATATAATTTATTTATGCATAAATGTTGTCAAATCCCAAAAAAAAATATCATTATACATATAAAAGGGGATGATTTTATGCAAAAGTCTTTTTATGAATTAATTATTTTATCAAGAAGTAATTCAGCAGAAAATTTACAAGAACTTCTAATTACATTTAAACCATTAATAAAAAAACTTAGTAAATTTTTATATTATGAAGAGGGAGAAACAGACTTAATAATATTTTTTATTGAGTTAATAAAAAGTATTAATTTAAATAACTTCACAAAACAAAATGATGCTATTATAGTTAAATATATTCATAAATCTTTATTAAATAAGATGTTTCAGTTGTCTAAAAAACAATCTAGATCAAAACTTCAGTTCTTAGAACTTAATGAAAATATGCTGAATTTAAGAAATAATTATCCAAATGAGTATATATTTGAAGAAGATATTTGTTTTCAGGAATATATTTTTAACGAACTATCTGGTATTCAGAGAAAAGTTATTTTTTATAAATATTTAGAAGGATATTCTGACATAGAAATATCAATAAAATTAAAAATATCAAGGCAAGCTGTCAATAAAGCTAAAAATAGAGCCTTTAAAAAAATAAAAAAGGACTATGAAGATTATTTTAATTTATAACTAATGTATTTAAAATAATGCTTGCTCATTGAAATAAGATTTTAAAATTAAAATTAATTTAAAACTGATAATTTAATTCAAGAATATCTTAATTTTTTATATTATACTTACAAAAATGTTTACACATTTGTCTAAAATAATATCCTTATTCAATAGAAGATCAAATTAATCAATTTAATATCTTCAATTTAAAATGTTAGGAAGTGAATATATATGAAAACTTAAATTAAGATTAATCTATTCTTCAATTAGAAAGGAGGATATATAATAAAATTTTATAGTTTATAGGTAGAATAATCCAATAAAAATAAATAGTAAAGGAGAAGTTTTTATGAGCTTAGTTAACAGAAAGCAATTAGAAAAAATGGCAAATGTGAGATTTCGTGTTCAGGAAGATGAATATGTAGCAATATTAGATGCATTAGAAGAATATCATAATATGTCAGAAAATACTATAGTTGAAAAGTATCTAAAATTAAAAGATATAAACAGTTTAACAGATACCTATATAGATACATATAAAAAATCTGGTCGAAATAAAGCCTTAAAAAAATTTAAAGAGTACTTAGTTACAGAGATATTAGAATTAAAAAATAGCAATTTAACTCCAGTCGAGAAAAATTTACATTTTATATGGATTGGAGGGCAAATAAATGATACTGCTATTAATTATATAAACCAGTGGAAAGATGTAAATAGTGACTATAATGTTAATGTATTTTATGATAGTAATGCATTTTTGATAAATACATTGAAAAAAACTATAATAGAATCCGCATCAAATGACACTCTTGAATCATTTAGAGAAAATTTAAATGATCCTGAATTTAACCACACTGCATTTTTCAGAAAGCGTATGCAAATAATCTATGATAAACAGCAAAATTTCATAAATTACTATAAGGCTCAGAAAGAAGAAAATCCTGACCTTATAATTGATGATATTGTGAAATCATATCTTTCAGATGAGTATTCAAAAGATATAGATGAACTTAATGCTTATATTGAAGAGTCATTAAACAAAGTCACAGAAAATAGTGGAAATGATGTTAGAGACTTTGAAGAATTTAAAACTGGAGAAGTATTCAATTTATATGAACAAGAGCTAGTAGAAAGATGGAATCTTGCTGGTGCATCTGATATATTAAGAGTCGCTATATTGAAAAATATTGGTGGAGTCTATCTAGATGTTGATATGTTACCAGGAATACACCCCGATTTATTTAAAGATATAAACAAGCCTGATTCAGTAAAGACAGCTGTAGATTGGGAAGAAATACAATTAGAAGCCATAATGAAATATAAAGAATATATACCAGAATATACTTCAAAACATTTTGATACATTGAATGAAGAAGTTCAAAGTAGCTTTGAATCTGTTCTAGCTTCTAAGTCTGATAAGTCAGAAATATTTTTACCACTAGGAGATATAGAGGTATCACCTTTAGAAGTAAAAATTGCATTTGCCAAAGGTTCTATTATAAATCAAGCTCTAATTTCTGCAAAAGACTCATATTGTAGTGACTTACTAATAAAACAAATCCAAAACAGATATAAGATACTGAATGATACTTTAGGTCCAATTATTAGTCAAGGTAATGATTTTAATACTACAATGAACAATTTTGGTGAAAGTTTGGGAGCTATAGCTAATGAAGAGAATATAAGTTTTATAGCAAAAATCGGAAGTTATTTAAGGGTTGGATTTTATCCTGAAGCTAATACTACAATTACTTTAAGTGGTCCTACAATATATGCAGGAGCTTATAAAGATTTATTAACATTTAAAGAGATGAGCATAGATTCTTCTATATTGTCATCTGAGTTAAGAAATTTTGAATTTCCTAAGGTTAATATATCTCAAGCAACAGAACAAGAGAAAAGTAGTTTATGGCAATTTAATGAAGAAAGAGCTAAAATTCAATTTGAAGAATACAAGAAAAATTATTTTGAAGGTGCGCTTGGAGAAGATGATAATCTTGATTTTTCTCAAAATACAGTAACTGACAAAGAATATCTTTTAGAAAAGATCTCTTCATCAACGAAGAGTTCAGAAAGAGGATATGTTCATTATATTGTTCAATTACAAGGAGATAAAATTAGCTATGAAGCAGCATGTAACTTATTTGCAAAAAATCCTTATGACAGTATACTATTTCAAAAAAATATAGAAGATTCAGAAGTAGCATATTACTATAATCCTACAGATAGTGAAATACAAGAAATTGATAAGTATAGAATTCCTGATAGAATTTCTGATAGACCTAAGATTAAATTGACACTTATTGGTCATGGCAAAGCTGAGTTTAATACTGATATATTTGCAGGTCTTGATGTGGATTCATTATCTTCAGAAATAGAAACAATAATAGATTTAGCTAAAGCAGATATTTCTCCTAAATCTATAGAAATAAACTTACTGGGATGTAACATGTTTAGCTATTCTGTAAATGTAGAAGAGACTTATCCTGGAAAATTATTACTTAGAGTTAAAGATAAAGTATCAGAATTAATGCCATCTATAAGTCAAGACTCTATTATAGTAAGTGCAAATCAATATGAAGTTAGAATAAATAGTGAAGGAAGAAGAGAATTATTGGATCATTCTGGTGAATGGATAAATAAAGAAGAAAGTATTATAAAGGATATTTCATCAAAAGAATATATATCATTTAATCCTAAAGAAAATAAAATTATAGTAAAATCTAAAAATTTACCTGAATTATCTACATTATTACAAGAAATTAGAAACAAGTCTAATTCAAGTGATATTGAACTAGAAGAAAAAGTAATGTTAGCAGAATGTGAGATAAATGTTATTTCAAATATAGAGACACAAGTGGTAGAAGAAAGGATTGAAGAAGCTAAAAGCTTAACTTCTGACTCTATTAATTATATAAAGAATGAATTTAAACTAATAGAATCTATTTCTGATGCACTATACGACTTAAAACAACAGAATGAATTAGAAGATTCTCATTTTATATCTTTTGAGGATATATCGGAGACTGATGAAGGCTTTAGTATAAGATTTATTGATAAAGAAACTGGAGAATCTATATTTGTAGAAACTGAAAAGGCAATATTCTCTGAATATGCTAATCATATAACTGAAGAGATTTCTAAGATAAAAGGTACTATATTTGATACTGTAAATGGTAAGTTAGTAAAAAAAGTAAATTTAGATGCTACACATGAAGTGAATACTTTAAATGCTGCATTTTTTATACAATCATTAATAGAATATAATAGTTCTAAAGAATCTCTTAGTAATTTAAGTGTAGCAATGAAAGTTCAAGTTTATGCTCAATTATTTAGTACTGGTTTGAATACCATTACAGATGCAGCCAAAGTTGTTGAATTAGTATCAACTGCATTAGATGAAACTATAGATTTACTTCCTACATTATCTGAAGGATTACCTGTAATTGCAACTATCATAGATGGTGTAAGTTTAGGTGCAGCAATCAAAGAGCTAAGTGAAACAAGTGACCCATTATTAAGACAAGAAATAGAAGCTAAGATAGGTATAATGGCAGTAAATTTAACAGCAGCTACAACTGCAATAATTACTTCATCTTTAGGAATAGCTAGTGGATTTAGTATACTTTTAGTTCCTTTAGCAGGAATTTCAGCAGGTATACCAAGTTTAGTAAACAATGAGCTTATCCTAAGAGATAAAGCAACAAAAGTTGTAGATTATTTTAGTCATATATCATTAGCTGAGTCTGAAGGAGCATTTACTTCATTAGATGATAAAATAATGATGCCACAAGATGATTTAGTAATATCTGAGATAGACTTTAATAACAATTCAATAACTTTAGGTAAATGTGAAATATGGAGAATGGAAGGTGGTTCAGGTCATACTGTAACTAATGATATAGATCACTTCTTTTCATCACCATCAATAACATATAGAGAACCACATTTATCTATATATGATGTATTAGAAGTTAAAAAAGAAGAACTTGATTTGTCAAAAGATTTAATGGTATTACCTAATGCTCCAAATAGAGTGTTTGGCTGGGAAACAGGATGGACACCAGGTTTAAGAGGCTTAGAAAATGATGGTACAAAACTGTTAGACCGTATAAGAGACCAGTATGAAGGCCAGTTTTATTGGAGATTTTTCGCTTTTATAGCTGATGCTTTAATAACAACATTAAAACCAAGATATGAAGATACTAATGTAAGAATAAGTTTAGACAGTAATACTAGAAGCTTTATAGTCCCAGTGATAACTACAGAATATATAAGAGAGAAATTATCATATTCTTTTTATGGTTCGGGAGGAACTTATGCATTATCTCTTTCTCAATATAATATGAATATAAACATAGAATTAAATGAAAATGATACTTGGGTTATAGATGTCGACAATGTTGTAAGAGATGTCACTATAGAATCTGATAAAATTAAAAAAGGAGATTTAATAGAAAATATTTTATCTAAATTAAGTATTGAAGACAATAAAATTATTTTAGATAATCATGAAATTAATTTCTCTGGAACATTAAATGGAGGTAATGGATTTGTATCTTTAACATTCTCAATCTTAGAAGGAATAAATGCAGTTATAGAAGTTGATTTATTATCTAAATCATATAAAGTTCTTATTTCTGGTGAACTAAAAACATTGATGGCAAATTCAAATTCTGTTCAACAGAAAATAGATTATATAGGATTGAACAGCGAATTACAAAAAAATATACCTTATAGTTTTATGGATGATAAAGGAAAAGAAAATGGATTTATTAATTGTTCTACAAAAGAAGGTTTATTTGTATCTGAATTATCTGATGTAGTTCTCATAATTAAAGTTTATATGGACAATAGTAAACCTCCATTTGGATATTATAGTAATGATTTGAAAGATGTTAAAGCTATAACTAAAGATGATGTTATTATATTAACAGGGTATTATTTAAAAGATGATATAAAAATCTCTCTTTCTTTTACTATACAAGATAAAAATACTATAAAATTAAATGGAGTATATTTAGATGAAAATGGAGTAGCTGAAATATTGAAATTTATGAATAAAAAATGAATATAAAAAGTATTTTCATAAAATCCTTAAAATCTAATGCTAAGCTTATATTAGATACTAATTTTATAATAAGTGCTACTACTTCTATTGGTCAATTTGAGTTTATTTGTGATAAAGATAATAATATACAACCATATTTCATTAAGTTTAATACGTTAGAAACTAAATATACTCTATATGTAGGTAATAGACAAAATATGATAGTAGAACCAAATTACGATTTAGATGATTCTGGAGATATCTCTTCAACTGTCATTAATTTTTCTCAGAAATACCTTTATGGAATAGACAGTTGTGTTAATAAAGTTATAATTTCGCCAAATATATATACAGATGAAATAAACATAACACCTATATATGAAGCAAATAATACTTATCCAGAAGTGATTGTATTAGATACAAATTATATAAGTGAAAAAATCAATATTAATATCAATGATTTATCTATACGATATGTATGGAGTAATGATGGAAGTGATTTTATTCTTATGTCAACTGATGAAGAGAACAAGGTATCACAAGTTAAAATAAGATTCACTAATGTTTTTAAAGGTAATACTATATCAGATAAGATATCTTTTAATTTTAGTGATAAGCAAGATGTATCTATAAATAAAATTATTTCAACATTTACCCCTTCATATTATGTGGAAGGATTACTTAATTATGATTTAGGTCTGATTTCTTTATACAATGAGAAATTTTATATTAATAACTTTGGAATGATGGTGTCTGGATTAGTATATATTAATGATTCATTATATTATTTCAAGCCACCAATAAAGAACTTGATAACTGGATTTACAACTATAGGTGATGATAAATACTACTTTAATCCAGATAATGGAGGTGCTGCTTCAGTTGGAGAAACAATAATTGATGGCAAAAACTACTATTTCAGCCAAAATGGAGTGTTACAAACAGGTGTATTTAGTACAGAAGATGGATTTAAATATTTTGCTCCAGCAGATACACTTGATGAAAATCTAGAAGGTGAAGCAATTAATTTTACTGGCAAACTAATTATTGATGAAAATATTTATTATTTTGGAGATAATTATAGAGCAGCTGAAGAATGGCAAACATTAGATGATGAAGTGTACTATTTTAGCACAGATACAGGTAGAGCTTTTAAAGGGCTAAATCAAATAGGTGATGATAAATTCTATTTCAACTCTGATGGTATTATGCAAAAAGGATTTGTTAATATAAATGATAAGACATTCTATTTTGATGATTCTGGTGTGATGAAGTCAGGATATACTGAAATAGATGGAAAATATTTTTACTTTGCTGAGAATGGAGAAATGCAAATAGGAGTATTTAATACAGCAGATGGATTTAAGTATTTTGCTCATCATGATGAAGATTTAGGAAATGAAGAAGGTGAAGCACTTTCATATTCTGGTATGCTTAATTTCAACAATAAGATTTATTATTTTGATGATTCATTTACAGCAATAGTTGGATGGAAAGATTTAGAAGATGGTTCAAAATATTACTTTGATGAGAATACAGCAGAGGCATCTATAGGTATATCAATAATCAATGATGGTAAATATTATTTTAATGATTCTGGAATTATGCAAATTGGATTTGTCACTATCAATGATAAAGTATTTTATTTCTCTGATTCTGGAATAGTAGAATCTGGAATGCAAAATATAGATGATAATTATTTCTATATAAGTGAAAATGGTCTAGTTCAAATAGGAGTGTTTGACACTTCAGATGGATATAAATACTTTGCTCCAGCTAATACTGTAAATGATAATATTTATGGACAAGCAGTTGAATATAGTGGCTTAGTTAGAGTTGGTGAAGATGTATATTATTTTGGAGAAACATATACAATTGAGACTGGATGGATATATGATATGGAAAATGAAAGTGATAAATATTATTTCGATCCAGAAACTAAAAAAGCATATAAAGGTATTAATGTAATTGATGATATAAAATACTATTTTGATGAGAATGCCATAATGAGAACAGGTCTTATAACATTTGAAGATAATCATTACTATTTTAATGAAGATGGTGTTATGCAATATGGTTATCTAAATATAGAAGATAAGATGTTCTACTTTAGTGAAGATGGTATTATGCAGATTGGAGTATTTAATACGCCAGATGGATTTAAATATTTTGCACATCAAAATACTTTAGATGAGAATTTTGAAGGAGAATCAATAAACTATACTGGTTGGTTAGATCTGGATGGTAAAAAATACTATTTCACAGAGGAATATATTGCAACAACTGGTTCAGTTACAATTGATGATGAGGAGTATTATTTTGATCCTGACACAGCTGAATTAGTAGTTAGTGAATAAATCAACTATATGATTTTATACTTGAATATAGAAAAAATGATTAATCAAATAAAGTTTTCTATCTAAAATAGAGATTTGAGAATAAAAAGGTGAACTATAGTTAATATATAGTAGTTCACCTTTTATATCCATAATAGTAGGAAAAATTTATCTTACTATAAAACCAGGAGGAATCATTAACATGACAGTATTTTCTTTGGTAGATAATATATTTATAAAATTAGTTATTTTAACCATTTCATTTGATACGTTATTGGGATGCTTAAATGCAATAAAAAATCATAAGTTTAATTCAAGTCTTGGAATAGATGGAGGAATTAGAAAAGTAGCAATGATAGCATGTGTATTTTTTTTGTCAGTGCTTGATGTTCTTACAAATTTCAACTTCTTATTTATGCTACCACAGGACTGGATCAACTTTCTAAAATTAAATCGCCTTGGAATATCTGAATTTTTCTCTATTTTATTCATTTTATATGAAAGTGTAAGTATATTAAAAAATATGTATTTATGTGGATTACCAGTACCTAAGAGATTAAAGGAAAAAATAGTAGTTTTACTAGATACAATAACAGATGAATTGAATGTTAAGGATGGAAAGTAAGCAATGGTAGATATAATAAAGATGTTAACAAATAAAAAGTGTTATCCAAACAAAAATAGCCCCAAATTTATAGTTATACATGAGACTGACAATGAGGACAAGGGAGCAGATGCTAAGAGACATGCACAAGCACTTAATAATGGTAACTTAGAAGCAAGTGTTCATTATTATGTTGATGATAAAGTAATATATCAAACACTAGACCACAAAAATGGAGCTTGGGCAGTTGGTAAAAGCTATGGTACTGCACTAATTCAAGGAGTAACAAACTACAATAGCATAAACATAGAAATATGTGTAAATAAAGATGGAAATTATACAAAAGCAAGACAAAATGCAATAGATTTAACTAAAAAGTTAATGAAAGATTTAAATATAAGTTCAGACAAAGTGATTAGGCATTATGATGCTAAGAAAAAATATTGTCCTCGTAATATACTTGATAATCCTTCTCTATGGATAGATTTTAAAAATCAAATAAAAAATAGTAAAAAGGATGATAAAATAATAAGATACACAATTGTTTATGATGGAGAAGTGGATAAAATATCAGCTGAAGTCATTAGTTGGAATTATAAAGAAGAAGAATATTTAGTATGTGATATAAGAGATTACAAACCAGGCATGACACAAAATTTATATGTTGTAGGTGGAAGAGCATGTGAGAAGATAAATTCTATAACTAAAGAAAAATATACTATGATAAAAGGCGAAGATAAATTTGATACACTTTACAAGGCATTAAAGTTCATTAATAGATAGAGTTGGCAGCTTTAACATATATTCAGTAAATTTGTCTAAAGTAATGAAAAATGACATTAAGTAAGCTATACTTATAATGTAGAATATAAATAATTGGAGGGATAGACCAATATGTTTCAAATAGAAGTTGGTAAAAAATTAGAAGCAGAAGTACCAGATGGTTTAAGTATTACTTTTAGTGAAACTGGATTTAGAGCTATATTTAAATTAGACAATTTATCAGAAAAAGAAATAATGGAATTTCGAAAAGGTAATTTAAGAATAGATGTATCTTTTTTAGACAAAATTATTTTCTTCGTATTTACAAATACAATGGGTATAGGAGATGCAGATATACCATTTACAATTCATTTATCTAAATGTAAAGAATTTCAAGAACTTGAAGAAAATGAAGGATATGCAATGGATCTAATGTTAGTAGAAGCTAATAATAATATTGTAAAAGGTTTCAGACGTGTTGGTCTTAATGTAAATACATCTAAATATTTAAAAAAATGTGCAATGGAACAATTATCACATGATTTTAATAAGGATGAACATGTGAGAAAGATCAAGGAAATACAAAGAAAATACAACTCAAGAGAAATAAAAAAATTAGCAGGAGCATATTCTAAGTTTGAAAGAAAACAGTAATTATAATATAAGTATTAATAAATCATTGCAAAAAAAATTAATTATGTTTTATTCAAAGAAGATGTGAAAATAAATGACAATGTAGCTTTAAAAAATACATTGACACTGATAATATTATAGAGTTAGATATATGATTTGTACATATAAAGAGAAATAAAATATCTTAATTTAGTATTGTATAGAGAGTTACTTGATTAAAATTAAAATAAAAGCTACAGGATAAGAAAATCTGTAGCTTTTTAAGTTATTATTTATTTGATTAGTTTTAGCTTTGTTATATTTATCTAATTTATAAATTTAATTATAATATATGCTAATATTTTTGCTACAAACCATTTAAATTCAGGCTCGATTCCTAAATCCATTAATATATGGGAGATAAGAATTTCAATCACTTTACCTAAGAAAATATTTATAAACCTCGGAAATTTATAAGGTATTTTATGATTCATTATTAATATTTTGTTTACTTTTAAATTAAAGTTAATACAATTTTGTTTTCCATCGCAATATTTTAAAACTAATTTTAATTTACGTTTACCCATCCCATTAGTTTTAATCTTTCTTTTTTTCATATTTTTTTCCTCCGTTATTTGTAGTCAACATAAATTCGTAATAATTAATCGAAATAATCACAGAAATTTACATTGCTATATATATCAAGAAAATATGAAAAAAAAAATTGCTGATTTTTTTGCTTTTTTATTTTTAAAGTTTTTTAATAAATCTGATTCGAATTAGGTTTTTTAATGTATAATTTAATAAGAAATTGATAAAGGAGAATTTTATGCTATTATTAAATATAATTTTTATCTGCATAGTATTTTTTATTTTATGTTTTTTTTTTAAAAACAAATTTACTTTTATGTGTACACTAATCACATTAACTTTTTACACATTTTTAATTTCATTTATAAGTTTATTCATTTTAATAAATTATAAATTTATGAAATCATCAATATTAGTATACTTTATACCTACATTTTCATTAATTGCATACTTATATTTTGGTGTCTTTATTAATAAAATAATGCTTATCTTTTTTAGTAGAAAATTTTATGCATTAAAAAATATTGAATATAATTTCAATATTTTAAGATACCATTTAATTTTAATTTTTGTAATACTCTTTATCTATTTAAATATTAATGGCTTTTTTTATAAAAAAGATTTAAATGACACAGTTTTTTTAGTGAGAAATGTTTTTTTTACAATCATTCCATTAGCTATGATAAATATAACTCCTATATTTGATATAGATTCTTTGTCAAATAGATGGATTAAGAGATTTGAGCCTACAAAATAATATACTTAAAACAAATGATAGTTTATCAATATAAGGAAATGAGTCCTGCTTTAAGAATTCATTTCTTTATTCAGCTTTTCTTACCTTTACTCCTTCTTTTTCGTTACTTAACCTTTTAAACTCCAATATATTAATAAATATATTCCCAATTACTCGTCTTTTAATCTATTAGTAATATAGAGCTTATTGTTTAAAGTGTTTAGTCATATATGCTGACTAATTGCTTTCCTGCATTTTTCAATTTTAAATAATTCAATTACTTTTATACCTCAAAAACATTTATATTAAAGTGCAGTAGGTCCTAATATATTAAAAGATTTTTCAAAAAAAAAATAAATCTGCCCCATATTATTTATGTAAATAAAAAATAAGCTATTTTAAGCAAACAAAGAATTAAATTGCATTAGTCAATTAAATAATGAGGGGGGTAATTATATTAAAAAGAGATTAATTAAGAAAAAATTGGTATAATAAAAAAAAGAGGTGTTAAAATGAAACAGATATTAGAAGAAAAATCTAAAATTACTAAAATATCAAAGGAATATAAGCGAACTAGAATTGAAGAAAAAAACAGAGAATGGACTCAAAAACTAAATGATATACTCAGTAAGGGTGATTTTTCTAATGAGGAATTACATAAAATCAAAAATTTAATTCCAGAAGAGATATTGACTAGTGAAAATGTTGGCGAAGTTGTGACAGAAGATGGTTACGCTAAGCCTGAATATGACGAAGTATTTAAATCATTATTTACTTTAAATAATGATTACGATTTACTCATTAACTTTATCAATGATATTCTCAAAGATGCTCCACATGCTAATAGAAATATTAAACCTTTTACTCAAATAAAAAAAATAATCCGAGTTGAAACTGATCCAACGATTAATTATGTTGGTGAGAAAAGACCTAGACTTGATATTTTGGCTGAAGATGAAGAAAATAATCACATTAATATTGAGATGCAAAGAGCTTTTGAGGACGATTACTTAGAAAGAGCTGAATATTATCTTAGTCGTGTGCATGGTAGAAAATTAGAAGAAGGTAAAGAATACAAAGAAATTGGAAAAACTATTGGAATACACATATTAAATCATGTAAAATATAATCAAATAGATGATTATATAAATTGTATGAGACTAACTATGGATGGTCATCCAAATATTTATTCAGAAAAAACGGCATTGTACTTTGTAGAGCTTCCTAAAATTAACAGACATAACAATATAGTAAATAGAATCATGTTGTGGGGAAAATTAATTAGTAATCCTTCTAATTTAGATGTTAGGTTTATAGCTAAGAATGATTCTGTTGTTAAGAAAGCTTTAGATAGGCTAAAAGAGCTAGGAAGCAATGAAGACTATTTATTAAATTTAAAGCGAGGTGCATATATTATGAATAAAAGTAGAAACTTCAAAGAAGAAATTTTTAAAGAAGGCATTGAAAAAGGGAAAAGAGAAGAGAAATTTAATTTTATCATAAAGTTAAAAAATAAAGGTTATAATTTAAATGAAATATGTGACATTATAGATGATTTAAATAAATCAGAGGTCGAAAAAGTATATAATCAAAACTAATAAAAATAAAACATTAACTAAATAGTTAATGTTTTATTTCTTTAAATCTAAATGTAATAGTTTCGCAGTTATATTTTACTCCATAAAATAATAGTTCACCAAGAAATGTTAAACTTGAATAAAGGTGGTATATTTATATGAGTAAAATAGAAAATGTAATTAAAATTATATTACTTCTAAGAAAAAATGAAAATTTAAACTCTAGTGAAATATACAAAACTAGGTATACTGGAGAGAAAAGTAAAGGAATATATATGTCAACTAAGAAAGGCTGGAGTTGACATCAAAAGTAAACCAGGTATTAAGGGAGGATATTGTATAGAAGAGTGTTCATTTTGTATTAGATAAATGAAGATATTAAAATATAAGAAGAAATTTTAAAGAAGGTACGAAAGATAGATGACTATTAGAGTTGCAAAAGAAAAAAATTATAAACTACTTTAAAGGATAGGTGTTTAACATGAAAAAGGAACTATTAGCTGGACCATGTAATTTAAATGTCAATAAAAAAGAGCAAACATTAGTTGAACATATTAAAGATTTATTTGAAGTATTAGAATCTATATTAGACCCAGATTTGTATTCATATAAAGATATAGAAATACTAAAGATATGCTGTGCTTTGCATGATCTAGGAAAAATTAATTTAATTGTTCAACAAAAAATAGAGATTAATAATAAAATATCATCTAGTTTTTCAAAAGAAGAAATAGAAAAATTAGAATATAAAAAAAAATCTTTAGAAAAGATAGCAAGACACAATGTATTTTCTGGAGCATTTTTGCAATCAATATTGGAAAAAATGAATTTATCAGAAGAAGATAAGTTATACATATATAAAACTATAATGTTACATCATGGAAACTATATAGATTATATGAAATTAACTACTACTAAAGTGCAAGAAGAAATTTATAAGTATATTGAGAGTGGAATTTTAGAAAATAAAGATTCTTTCAATCTAGAAGATATAGAAAATTATATAAAATACATTTTAGATATAGAATTTAAATTCAATGAAGATATGTTAGATTATGATTATCTAGACAAAGTAAGCGAGAATATGGTTATAGAAAGTGATTATAACAATGGTCAAATAGATGACTCGGTTTTAAATGATAGAAGGTCTAAACATATTTTTTATAAAGGAATGTTAAATTTAATAGACCATAGAGCTCAAAGTATAAATAAAGATATAAAATTCTATAATGATTTTACAGATAAAGAAATTGATGAGATGATTTTAATTGATATCTGTAAGAATCATTCTGATTTAGAAAAAAGTAATGTAGAATTTAATATTATACAAAAAAGACTGAGAGAGCTATCTGGAAAAAATGTATTGACTGTTGACTTTACAAACTCAGTAAAAATGTATGCTGATGATAGAAAACGATTTAAAAGAAAATTATTTTTGGTTTCAAATCAATTATCATTAGAAAGTCTTTACATAAAAAATATATTTAAGAATAAAAATAATTTAGATAGAAGAAATGATGATTGTATTGGGTTAATTGATGGTGATATAAACTTATATTCATATACTGAAAACAATAAAGAACTAGATTTTGTAGTAACATCAAAGGATATAGATTTAAGTGTAAACTTTTGTAAACCATATATAATTGCAACAATTGACCAGTTATTACTTAGTATGTTTAAATTTCCAGGATATGAAATGACATTTGCAGCTATTAAAAATTCATCTATAACTGTTGATGAGGTACATTTGTTGCATCCAAAGATATTTTTGATTTTAATATATTTTATGCAATTTGCATGTAAATATTTAAACGTTGACTTTCACTTAATGACAACTATACTTCCAAAACCGTATAAAGATCAAATGATAAGTAAGGGCATTATTTTTCAAGAAGAATGTAATGAAAACATTACTGCTAAAGGAGAAATAGTTTTTATTGAGAGCAACAAGGAAGAAGAACTTTGTGAAGGTAAAAATGTAAAGGTCTCTTTTATAAAGGAAGAAGAAATTAAGTTAATAGTTGAAGAAGCTTTAGAAAAGAAACAAAGGATTCTAATAATAAAAAATACTATTGATTCAGCTAATAGTTCATATGAGTTTTTAAAAGAAAACTTATCAGATAAATATAATGGTATAGATATAAATGTTTTGCATAATAGATTTAAATTCAAAGATAAAAAAGATAAATATAGTAAAATATTAAATGGAAAAGGGGATATTTTGATATCTACTCAAGAAATATCATTAGACTTAGATTTCAATATAGTAATAAGTGATTTAGCACATATGGATTGTTTAATACAAAGGATGGGTAAATGTAATATAAATAATAAATATGAATATGGAAATTTTTATATTCTACCTAGTGAAGATAACTTTTATGATAATAAACTTAAGAATACAACTAAAGATATCTTAAATAATACCTTAAAGACTAATTCTATTTTTACAATGAGTCTTAGAAAAAATATTTTGGATTATTATTATGATAATGGTATAGTTAAAAAATATTTTGAAGACAGTTTTAGCAATTGTGATAAAGAAATTAAGAATATTTTTGGTATATATAAAACTCATTTTGATGGTTTAGACCTAATATTTAATTTTGAACCTTATAAAAATATTATTGATAATGAGAAAGAAGCATCTAAGCTTTTCAAATCTACTGAAATAAGCTGTAAAATAATTCTAGAAGAAGATTTTTATAAGGAAGATAGAGACTTGCGAAATGATTCAATTCAAGTATCAGGATTTATATTTAATAGATTTTATTATCTAGGATTAATAACTCCATTAGAAGGATATATGATACTAAAATCTAGCAATAAGTTTGAATATAATAGTACTGTAGGTCTAATCTTACAATAAATGTATATCAAATATATAAATAAAGACAATATACTATAATTTAGTGTATTGTCTTTATTATTAAGAAAGCTTTAGATAGGTTAAAAGATCTAGGAAGAAATGAAGAATATTTATTAAATCTGAAAAGAGGTGCATATATTATGAATAAAAGTAGAAACTTCAAGGAAGAAATTTTTAATGAGGGTATCGAAAAAGGTATTGAAAAAGGTAAAAGAGAAGAAGCTAGAAGAAAAGATCATAAGTTAATTGTAATGCTAAAGAAAAATGGTTTTAAATTAGATGATATATTAAGCAAATTTGACGATTTTGATTTAAGTGAAGATGAAATTAAAGAGATCTATAATAACAATTAATCTAAAAACATTAGCTAGATAGCTAATGTTTTTTCATAAAATTAATGTCTAATACGCTTTCCTTTGTTTTTGTAAAATGATATAATTCCTCCTTTCATGGCATAAGAAAAACAGTCAATCATATAGACTAACTGCTTATGGTATTTAATATGAAGTTATAGACAAGCTGGGATTTACTTTAGTCAATAATCATTTTAATAGACGAACATTTCCCGCTGTTACATTTGCTTTCAGATACGCTACAAGCGGCAACTCCCAATGTAATGTCCAACAATGCTTTTATTATGATTTTATCCCCGGCTTTAGAAATAGGCGTTTCCACTGAAATACTACCATTAGTATTGATTTTCGTGTGCATAAATAAATTGACAGGTGTAATAATGGCTCGCTGTTCTTCAAGGGCGTTATTGATATTGTCGAAACAGTTTGGGTGTCCTTCGCCATTATGGTAGAAGAAATCATACATTTCTAGTCGGCAACATGGGTGGAATAAATCATGTTCTCCAACATCATCAGAAAGGACTTTCATCATAGGTTGGTATAGATTGGTGTAAATAATATCTCCAATTTTTAATTTCAAAGACTCGTTACAATCAATCGTCACTCCAGTTGAAAGAAATTCATTTGGACTACCTGTCACTTCTGCAAAAAAATCAACCACTTGACCGCCTTCAATATCAATCACTGTAATATTTTGTCCTTGCTTAACATCAATTTTTATTCCTGAACATGCTGGTATTATATATTCTTTACTCATTCTCCTTCCCCCCCACAAATTCTAATTTATGAGGATATTATACAGCTATTCAATACTATTAGCAACTCAAAACAATAGTTACCTATTTTTTACCCTGTTTTTAAATAATTATTATATATTTTAAAAAAATATTTTACTTGGTACAGATATAGTTCACAAGCATTGTTATAATTAAGTTAAGATAACTTAGAAAAATTAATTTACTTAATTATAAAAATATTTTCTCAAAAAAAATATGAAAATGCCCCATATTATTTATAAGAAAAAATAAGCTAATTTTAGCAAATAAAAAACTAAGTTGCATTAGACAGCTAAATAAAAAAAGAGGTGTAAATATGATAAAATAAGTAAAGGAATTAAGTTTAAGAAGAACCTAAACTTAAAATTATATAAAAATAATCTAATTCGTAAAAATAAAAAATAATTGTATGAGGTGAAAAAATGAATGAAGAAATGAGATATGAATTTGAAACATCGAGAGGAATTTGCGAACTTGTAATATCAAAAAACTTAAAGGGGAAAAAATTTGAAATCGAAACATTGGTGATAGATGGGAATTTATTAAAAGATAGAGGAGAAAGGTGGGCTGAGTTTACTTATTACTGCATGGAATTTGTAATTGAACTTGGGCATGAGGTTGCTAAACAAGCAGGAAAATTATTTAATATGAAAAAAAAGAAATTTTATATTAAAGCTCCACCTGAACTTGAAAAAATGAGAGAAGCATTTTTAAAAGAAGCTTATAAAATAGAAAGAGACTATTATAACAATGTTTGGGAAAATTTAGGCGAAGATGAAACTATTGAATTAGTAATTGGAACATCTCGTTTTTACATTAACAACAAAGAAATAAATCAAAGCACTAATTTAAAAGAATTAATGGATGAAATAGATAAAGTTGCATATGAGGTAGGAGGAATATTTAAAAAAAGGAAAACTTTCGAGTTTGCAGATACTTGCCAAATTACTAAAAAAACTTTATTGGAAGCAGCAGAAAAAGCAAAACAAATTTTAGCTGAAAAGCAAGAAAAAATTGAGAAACAAAAAGAAGATAGAAAGCAAAAAGAACAGGAAGAAATAGCAAGATTAATTGAAGAGGCAAAAAGAACAGGACAAAAGCAAGTAGTAAAAAGTTGGGCTGTATCTTGCAACGACCCAAATGAAGCTTGCGACTTAGATATAATGACGGAAATGATAGACGAAAATGGCAAAATAGAGATAATTAGAAGCCACACATATTAAGCAATAAGTGTTAGAAGATATCTACATAGAGGTTGTATGTTAAAATTAAGTGTACAGCCTTTTTTAAATTAATATAAGAATATAGTTTAACAGTTATTATTATAAAAACAGAAGTGGAAAATAGAGACTTACAAAATGATTAGATTCAAGTATCAGTATTTATATTTAATAGATTTTATTACCTAGGATTAATAAGCATATTAGAAAGATATATGATACTAAAATCTAGAAATAAGAAAGATATAAATAAAGACAAGATACTATAATTTATTATCTTGTCTTTATAATTTAGTGTTCAAAAACTATAATTAAGTTTTTTAAAATTTATTATAATTAATATTATATCTACTAGGAATGTTTATATTAATATCACATAAAATATATTACTCCTGTTCTTTTACCTCTTCTATAATTTTAAAAAAGTTTTTGTGATAAATAACATCTACTTCAGTTATTGTATATAAAAATTCTTCTTCTCCTCCTTTTTCTAAAACTTTAATAGATAAATATATATTATTTAAAAATTCTTCAAATTTGTTTTGTAGATTATATTCAAGAACATCATATTCATCAATTTCATCAATTTTATCAATTTCATTTTCATAATCACATTCAAAATTTCTCCAATAAGCCTCTTCAACTAAATCATCTATTTCTAATTTGTATAGAGTCTTACCTTGATAATTTTTTAGTTCTTTTATAAAATTATCTTTATAACCTTTAATTTTCACATATCTTTTAAGCATTTGATATATTTCAGTACAAATATCATTCTTTATTTTTTCTCTTGCTGAAAATTCACTTACTTCTTCTTGTTCTATAACATCTTCGATAATATCATCAAAAATAATAATAACATCATATAATAATTCATTTAGATTTATATAATTGTGTGGATTCATTTTATAATAATAAAAGAAAAACATTTTTTCATTTTTTATAAAAAATCCTCCTGTTATTTCTCCCAAATCTTCATAATCAACACGTTCTAACATACTATTTAATTTGTTTTCTATGTCTACTCCAAACATATCAAAATAATCATACTCTTTCATTTTTTTACTTTCCATTTTATCAACCTCTCATAATTAATTATTTTTTATTACTTAAGACACAATAGTTCTCATTTTTTATCTTTTTCATAATTATTCATATCTAAACATCTCCTTCTTATTGCTGACATATACAGCTTACTTATAATTACTAGAAAATCAGCTTATTTTTTCTTATAAGTAATATGGGGCATTTCTTGATTTTTTTTGAAAATATATTTGATTTCAGATATTTGTATAAAAATCATGTTATAATATATATGCTATAAGCATACTTTTTTATCTTTTAGATAACTTTTTGAATAGGGGGAAGTATTATTTATGTTTTTATCAATAGCCATTTGTGAAGATGAAGAATCTTGCATGGATATAATAAAAAAATATCTTGATAAAATTATCAATGGTATTGAAATAGATTATAATATAAATCTATTTTATTCAGCTGAAGAGCTTATTAAAAATTATCCTAATGAATTAGATTTACTTATTTTAGACATAAAAATGGAAGGTATTAATGGCATGGAAGCAGCAAAGACAATTAGAGCTTTTGACAAGATAGTAGATATTATTTTTATTACTTCAATGACAAATCATATTTTAGATGCTTTTGATGTGAGAGCTTATAGGTATTTATTAAAACCTATTGATTATGGAATCTTTAAAAACTATATAGATTCATTTATAAATGATTTCATATTTAGAAATAATAATATACATATTGAATCAAAACATGTAGGACACAATTCAAGTTTATTTCTTAAAACAAGTGAAATTATCTATATAGAAGTAATGAAAAAAACAGTAATTATACATACAGAAAAAAGAAATCATGTATTATCAACTAGTTTAAGCAGTTTAGAAGATAAGCTTAAAGATTATGGATTTTTTAGATGCCATAATAGTTTTTTAGTAAATCTAAGAAAAGTAGTAAAAATCGAAAAAAATACAGCATTTATGGAATATGACAATAGATTAATAGAAATACCAGTAAGTAAATATAAAGTCAAAGATTTTAAAAATAAAATAACTTTATTTTTAGGAGGATTATTATGATAAAAAACAACTTCTTCTGGACAGTTTTTATATTTATATCTTTTTGCATAGAGTGGTTTATGTGTAAAAAAACATTAGATTACAATAGTGAGAGTAAAAGTAATTCCAGGATAACATTTATGTTCATTCTGGTAATTTTTTTTGCAAATACACTATACATCTTAGATATATTTCCAAATACTAGAGTTATAATATCTATATTTACGACCATAATAATAGCTAAACTTGGATATAATATAAAACTAATAAAGGCAATTTGTATCTCAATCATATATTGGATGTTATTGATTTGTATAGATGCCTTAAGTATGAGCTTTACAATCTGGATAAATCTAATAAATGATATGAGTATTCTACTAACAAATAATATTTATAGAATTGAGTCAATTATAATTGGTAAAGTTCTTTTAATTACTGTTTTATATTTATACAAATCATACTTTTTTGAAATTGACTCAGATGTGAACAGAAAAATATTAACTTATATGTCAATTCCTATTTTCACAAATATAGTTTTATTTTTCATAATTTTTAAATATATCTTTAAGTATTCAGAAGGAACTTTAATAGACAAAAACCAGCTTTTTACAATTGCTACAGTATTATTCTTATCTAGTATTTCATTGATTTCTCTCATAAAGAAAATACAAACAGATAATAAATTACTCATGGAAAATAATATGATTGAGAAAATATCTAGCATGAAAAATGAATATTACAAAAACATTGAATCAAAACAACTTAAAATAGAGTTGTTAAGCCATGATATGAAAAATCATATTTCATGTATAGAAGGTATGTATGAAAACAACATTGATATAAGACCTTATTTAAATAATATAAAAAAAACAATTAGAAATAATAATATATATCATACAGGGAATGTTACATTGGATATTATACTAAACGATAAGAAAGATCTTTGTGATAAATATAATATAAACTTTATAGCATTAATAGATTTTAGCAAATGTAAATTTATTAAAGATATAGATATATGCGATATATTTTCTAACATATTAGATAATGCAATAGAGGCTTGCAATAAAATCACTTTAGATCCTAAAGAAATTATTTTAAAGGGGAATGTAATAAACGATTTTTATATAATTAAAGCAGAAAATACTAAAATAAATGACATCTTAATTAAAGGCAATGACATTTTAACCGACAAAACTGATACATTAAAACATGGTTTTGGAATAAAAAGTATAAAAAATTCAATTAATAAATATGATGGAACATGCTTAATTGAACATAATAAAAGTAGATTTACTATGATAATTTCTATACCTATGCCCAGTTAAGCCTTATATTGTCCAGTTGTGCTAAATTATTGAAACTACAGTTATAAAATGATATTGTTTATATATCAAAAAAGTAGGTGAAAATAATGTTCAAAAAAATGGCTATAAAGATTACAACTGCATTAGTTGAAAACAAACTAATTACTATTAAAGAATACAATATTTATAGTTATGGTTTCGAGGTAATAATTGCTTCATTCATAAATATAATATTAGCATTAACTTTAGCACTTATACTTCATAAATTTATTCATATATTGCTATTTTTAATATGTTATTGCTCAGTAAGGCAATTTTCTGGTGGATATCATGCTAATAATCACAAAAACTGTATATTTATTTTTTTATCAATTGTATTAATTACTATATATGCTTCAAATTATATAAGCACAGTAAATCACATTCCAATTATTATATTTTCACTATTAAATTACTTTGGTATATTTTTTTTAGCTCCTCTTGAACATAAAAATAATCCTTTAAACTTGGATGAAAAAAGAAGATATAGTAAAATATCAAAGTTATTAGCAACAATAATTTTATTTATTGTAGTTGCAAGCTTCATTTCAAGAACTAAAACTGACTATACTTTATTTTGTTTATCAGCTTTATTTTGGATAAATATAATGCTAATTTTAGGAAATATACAAATAAGGAGGGATAAAAATGAACAAATATTCATTAAAGATACTTAAATGTCTAAGTTTATTATCTTTAGTAACAGCTCTTATGTCAGTTAATACAACATGCACCTGGTTTAATCATCAACCAAATTTACCTGATGATTTAAGAAAATTTAAAAGTTATGGTAAGTAGATGAAAATATAATATAAGGTAGAGTATAAAAACACTAATACTCTATCTTAAGTAAAAAATACTTTATATACTCATTATTTTTATCAATAGGTACATCTAACATTATAGCTAAATTCATACAATCTATATGACCTTTTAAAAATAAATCTTTTATTATTAAGTTATTTAATTCATCATCTAATCTAATATACTCATTTAATATATCTCTATCTATATGTGATAGAAAATCATTTATATCTATCTTTGAAATAACTTCAGCAGCCTCTAAGTATTCAGAATTTTTTTCTCGAAAATTTTTAATTGCTATATTTGAGAATTTATTTAAATCTTCAAGGCTTTCAAATTTAGATAGCATATACAATTTAATAAAATTTTTATATCCTTTTTTATATTGGAAATCAAATTCTATGCCATTAATGATATTTTTTTGATCTCTATAAAAATCAAATTTTTCTCTTTCAGTTAATGATAGTTTATTATATATGGAATTAAAAAGCTCAAAATATGAATTAAAAAGTGCTTTATTTTTTCTTTTTAATTCTATTAAATTATTGTTTTGACACTCGCTTAAGAAATTATCAAATTCTTCACTGATACTAAATTTATAAACTATATCTTCCACTTTTTCATGCACCCCATCCACGCATTAATAGTATATATATTAATATTAAAAATACTGTTAGTATATTTTTTTGACACGTATAGTATATCATTAAAATAAATCATCTTCAATGAAGAATATAAAATTTTATAAACAATTATTAAAATTTAATCAGGAAGGATGTAAATGTTAGAATTGGATAAAATAGAAGTTATACTCGGTAAAAGAATAAGAAATTATAGAAAAAAACTAGGATATAGCCAAGAAGTGTTGGCACAAAAATCAGATTTAGTTACTACATATATTGGACAAATTGAAAGAGGCGAAAAAAGAGCATCTCTTCAAACTATATTAAAAATAGCAAGTGCATTAGAGGTGCCTTTTGAAATATTATTTGAAAATATTGTATTAAATGACAACTATGTTGATACTATATCTTCTCAATGCTATGAGTTAATTGATAGTCTGACATTAAAAGAACAAAAAGCTATTCTTAAACTTCTAAAAGATGTTATCGAATATAGAAATTTATAAAACATGAATTGTCAGTTTTTTCTAAACTACTGTCATTCATTCTATAATAGTAGTTTGTTTTATATATTTATATAAGATTTATTAATGAGTAATATTTTTTAATTCAGCCTAAATAGTATATATATTTTTATAATAACACGCTACTAGCACATTATAATGACACTTATAGTATATTATTTAGATATAATATTTTAAAATATTACAAACTACTTATATAATTAATTAGGAAGGGTACAGATGTTAGAATTAGATAAAATAGAATCTATAATTGGAAAAAGAATAAGAAATCAAAGGAGAAGATTAGGATATAGTCAAGATGCATTAGCTAAAAAAATTGATTTATTTCCTACATACATTGGGCAAATTGAAAGAGGTGAGAGAAAGGCATCACTTCGCACAATATTAAAAATTGCAAATGCACTAGAAATGCCTCTTGAAGTTTTATTTGAAAATATCATACAAAATGAAGATCATATTGATACTATCTCCTCTCAATGTTATGAATTAGTTGACAGTTTGGAACTAAAAGAACAAAAGTCTATTCTTAAATTGTTGCAAGAAATCATTGAATATAGGAAACTATAAATATGGATACTGAAAGTAAAATTTTAATTGAAATTGGCAATAGGCTAAAAAAACAGAGAAAAAAACTAGATTTAACTCTTGAAGATATTGCTAACTTAACAGGTCTATCAAAAGGATATATTTCAAATATTGAAAAGGGAATAAAATCTCCTAGTCTTCTTACTTTTATAAAGCTTATTGATGTGTTAAATATCTCATCTGATTATATTTTAAAAGAGAAAAATGAACTTAATAAAGTTCAAATCAGCACTGATAATATAGATGAGAGTATAAATGATTTAGATGGTAAAGAATTAAACCTTCTAATTGATATTATAAGTTCAATTAAAAAAAATAGAAATTTAAAATAATAGAAATTTCATTATAAAAAGATGTCTTAATAAATTTAGGCATCTTTTTTATTTTAAATTATTCTTGATTTTATTTACTAATATAAACATGCCTTTTTTGCTCATTTTATGTTAATATATACTTACAGTATATATATTATATTTTTTGTGTCTTTACGTGCTTAAAAGGAGTTCAATATGATAAAAATAGAAGGAAAAGATGGTAAAAAAATTATAAAAAAGGAAATTGAAATTGAGTATATAGATTTTAATATGAACAATGTTGGAGAATTAGTAAATGAAAATGTATGTGCTTTTAAGCTTAAAGAAGTGTCACTTGATAATAATATAGAGGCTTTGCATTTTATAGGTCCAGGAGGAGGCAAATTTGAAATTTCTATAGAAAAAATTATTACTTTGTCAACTAGAGATTCTACAGTGTATATTTCTGCGTTTTGCCCAGATTTGTTTTTTTCTTATAAAAAAGAATCAATATTGAAACAAATCAATAGGGCTAATATAAAGATTTCTCCTATCTTAACTATTTTTGAAGATACAAAAAATATGGTGAGAATTAAAAGATTTATATTTCCTAGGTTTTGGACAAAATGCATGAAAATGATTTGGTTGAAAAATAATAACTATCCAGCACATTCAAATAAATTTACTGGAACTTCTACTTTTTATAAAGTTCTATACATCAAAAACATAGTTATACTCAAATACTATATTGTAAAATGTCATAAAAACTATATTCATTTTACTAAAAAGCAAATATAAAAGTTTCTATATTAAAGTTTATAAAATTAGATAACATCAATTTATATATAGTTTATATGAAAGGAATATTATTTTATATGTCTATAACAATAATAAAGATACCACAATCAGAATTAAAAATAATGAAATTTATTTGGAATACAGATTATGAAATATCTTCTAAAAATATAACAAGTGCAATGGAAAATGAATACAATTGGAATGCCTCTACAACACTTTCATTACTATCAAAGTTAGTTAATAGAGGGTTTTTAGAAGCTAAAAAGATAAAGAGACTTACATACTACAATATACTTATCAAAAAAAAGGCTTACTTGCGATTTGAAACTAAATATTTCCTTTGTACTATACATTCTAATTCAATCGAAAGTTTAATCAAGTCTTTAAAAGATTGTGGTTTCATCAATGATATTTAAATAGAAATATTGAAGAAGAAAAGTAAACAAGTATTCAGTTTTTCTTCTTCAATATTTTTATAAAATACATTAGCTCATTTCAAATATGACTTCAGAATATAATAACCTTCTAAAATAAAAATTTTTCAAAAAATACCTCTAAATGCCCCATATTAGTTAAAAAATAAAACTGATTTACAGTAAATAAAAAATAAGCTGCATATGTCAGTTATAAGGAGGTATTTAGATATGAGAAGTTTAGTAAGCTATAAAGAAAGAGGAGATTATGGAAATGCTAGTTATCGTGGAAATACATCAGGTAAACTTATAGTTGATTTACTTAATGTTTATAATTCTGATTGTATTAGTGATTATATGTGTGGAAGTAATACAACTAAAGATGTAGCAGATACATTAGGAATTCAGTCTAATTGTTATGATTTAAACATGGGATTTGATTTAATGACAGATGAGATAAAGGAGCGAAATAAACTTATATTTTGGCATCCACCATATTGGGATATGTGCGTTTTGTTTCTGCACAACACTCTTGGAAACAAGAACTAAAAGCAGACATGAAATTCTTAGAATAGAAGTTCATGAACTCTATAATTGAGATTGCAGGTGAAAAACCTGAATGGTGTAAATGTAGGTACACTAGAACCTAATCCTCCGACATGCTGACCATTTCTATTAATAGTTGGTATGAAGCTCGGTGAAGTCACATAAAAATCGACCTGAGATGGTAGTTAGTAATGTGGGGTGCTATAAAATTACTATGTGTATTGGAGCTATCTGCTCGATAGCTAGGAAAAATCGTGGGAGGCACGCTTCGTAAAGTAGGGTAAATCGAACTGAAGATTTATAATCCCAAAAGGGATTTCAGTCACAGTAAAGGCTTATGTTCTCCTTGTTACTGTTTATATCCAAAAAGGATATAAGTTCTTAATCCACCTACAGAGGATAAATGAATGGCTGACGGAGTAGACACGGACACTAAGGTAATATGCAAAGCTAGATTGTAGGGAACAAAAGAAGCCTGATAGATAATGTTAAACATAATAGAATGTGATGTATCTAAATAGTAGGAAATGACTATTGAAATTGGGTGGCAGCAGCCCGTAGTAGTCTGAGATGGGGAAAGCCTATTACATGGCGAAGGGGCATAGTCAATTTTATTACTTATCAATTAGTAAGTTTTGAGGAAGCCGTTGTGCGTACCTGACTAAAACCTAAACAAAAATCCGAAAGGAGGAATGTTTATGGCTCAAAAATTCAAAGCACCTGAAAATGAAACAGAATTAAAGAAAATTCAAGATATAATGTATAAAATAACATCTAAATGCATTGAAGCTAAAGAAATACCTAAGTTTAAGGGTCTAGTAGAAATAATGTCTAGTGAAGTGGTCATAATGACTGCTATCCATAATATTAAAGCAAATAAAGGTTCTAAAACTCCAGGAGTTGACCGAAAGGTTATTGATAAAGATTACTTGCAAAAAGATTACTATAAAGTTATAACTGATATTCAAGATAGTTTTACAAACTATAAACCTGATATGGTAAGAAGAAAATGGATTCCTAAACCAGGAAAACAAGAAAAACGACCACTTGGTATTCCAACTATTAAAGATAGAGTCATCCAGGAATGTGTAAGATTAATCATTGAACCAATTCTCGAGGCTCAATTTTTCCAACATTCTTATGGATTTCGTCCTTGGCGAGATGCTCATATGGCTCTAGAAAGAATTAAAGACCAAGTTAATAGAGTTGGTTACTACTGGATAGTTGAAGGAGATATAAGTAAATTCTTTGATAATATTAACCATACAATATTACTTAAAAAATTATACCACATGGGTATAAGAGATAGAAGGGTACTAATGATTATCAAAGAAATGCTCAAAGCTGGAATAATGGATGAATGTAAGAAAAATAAACTAGGAGCACCACAAGGTGGCATCATAAGTCCTATTCTTGCAAATGTCTACTTACATCAAATGGATAAATGGATTACTAAGGAATGGGAAAACAAAACTACTAAAAATAACTACTCTAGTAAACGTAATCAATATCAATCTTTACGTAGATATTCAAAACTTAAGCCTACATATTTAATAAGATATGCAGATGATTGGATACTCTTAACTGATAGTAAAGAACATGCTGAAAAATGGAAATATAGAATTTCAAAATTCTTAGAGACTAATTTAAAGCTAAAACTATCAGATGAAAAAACACTAATAACTAATATTAAAGAGAAACCAATACATTTTGTTGGATTTACCTACAAAGTAATTAAAGAGCCTAAAATGCGAAAAGGATATAAGCCAGTTGTAAAACCAAAGCAAGAAAGAATTGATAATAAAATGCTAGAGATTATTCAAGACATTAAAATATTAAGACTATCAATGCATAAAGAAGATTTAATTGTACGTATTAGCAAAATAAACAGTAAGATAAGAGGTATTATAAATTATTACAGTGCAGCCAATATGGTATATTTCAGTTTAGCAAAATACCATAGAAGATTAACAACAGTTGCAATGAATTCACTAAGGCGAAAAGGAGTTATCTTTAAGCCTGCACATGAAGTAAATAATTTAATAGCATTGCATTCCAATTATTCAACATGGATACCAGCAATAAAACTACCCAATGAACAATTCATAGGTATAACATCACCAGCATTTTGTAAATATCAGAAAATTTATAATAAGAATCAGGATGAAACACCATTTTCTAGTAAAGGAAGGGAGTTGCATTTCAAAAGAACATGTAAGCAACTGCCTTTGGCAAGAATGGAAGAAATCTTACAAGCTCCTGATATTCTTAAATTTAATAAGTATGGTAAGTCCAAAGAAATCTATAATTATGAGTATTTCATGAATAGAATGTATGCTTTCAATAGAGATAAGGGAATATGTAAAATTTGCGGAGAACCTATAATAAATGGAGATAATTTTCACTGTCACCATATAAGCAAAAACCTTCCTTTATCACAGATAAACAAAGTTCAAAACCTATTATCTACACATAGTAAATGTAATAAGCTAATACATGAAAATATAAGCCAAGATGGATTTTCAGATAAAGCAATCAAAAACGCAATAAAATTTAGGAAAAAACTAATTGTTGATTAAATAAAATTGATGGAACGCTGGATGCGATGAAAGTCGCATGTCCGGTGTGAAACAGGGGAAAACAACTCTTAACAGGTAATGCTGAAGATGATTGTTACCTATTGTTATTATTAAATATAGTGGATATGTTTATGGAAATACTCCATTAAAAAATGATTTATCTCACATTAAAGACTATTCTCTATTTATGAAAAAAATAAATTATTGTTTATCAAAGCAATTTGCATCATTAGAAAAAGGTGGTAGACTCATAATTCTTACAGCTGATATAAAAAAACAAGGAAAACTATATTCTATGTTACTAGATATGGATAAAATAGGAACTTTGGAACAAATAATTGTAAAAGAACAAAATAATTGTCTTAGTGATACAAAATCTTATAAAAAAGAAAATTTCATAAGGATAGCTCATGAAACAGCAATAGTTCTTAGAAGGGATTATTCATATACATTAGATTTTTCAATAGTACAAAAAGGTACTTGTGACTTAAGAAATAGTATGAGCATAACTTGGAAAGACTTGGTTGCTACAGTAATAGAGAAGTTAGGAAAAGTAGCAAAGTTAGAAGATATCTATAAAGAAATCGAAGGTCATAAAAAATGTAATTCAAATAAATATTGGAGAGAAAAAGTTAGACAAACACTTCAAATAAATCATATTTTTATTAGGCAAGAAAAAGGTGTCTGGGCAATGTCATAAATTTTGATTTTTAAATTTATAGGAGGTACTTTTATGGCTGAAAGTTTAAAAATAAATATAAAATATTACAACAAAATCATAGATAGATACATAGAAACTTGCACATTAAACGAAGAAATTTTTAAATTTGGGGCTTTTATAGATAATAAAAAGCTATATCTTTCTCCTACTGATAGAGATCTTGATACAAGCATGTATAATGATTTCGAGCTATTTCACAATTTATTTAATAAGTATAAAACTCATCAAATATCATTATGTGAACTAAAAAATGCTATTAAAAAGCGTCTTCATTCATTACTTTATTACTATAATACAAGACAATATAATGTATCAAGTATAATATCTAGCTTAAAACATATGGTTGGTAAGATATATACATATGATATATTTATTGAGGAGGTAAGAGAAACTATTGATTTTTGTATTGGGATTTTTGAATGGTCAGAAGAAACCCCTAATTCAATTTTATCTGAATTAGAAAATGGTTTTTGTATTCGTGATCTTTATAATAACCAAGAAAATCTACAGATCAGTTTTATTCCAAAGATAATACATCCTGATTTTCCTTCAGAATCTTTAATAGAAGTTACTGAAGTTTCCTTATACTAAATTAATTATTTTATAAAATTGATATTATAAACTTTAAATAAAAAAGCTATATTCTATGAGAGTAATATTTTCTAGTAATATAGCTTTTTTGATTTTTTATTTTAAATTGTCCATACAAATTTTCAGGTACTTTCTTTCCTCATCTGTTAATTGCTCACAGGTCATTAATGAATCTAATAGACTTTCCAAAGAACCATTATGGACATTATCAATGAATTCTTTAGTTTCAAATTTTGCATATTCACTCTTTATAACTGTAGGTTTATAATATGTATACCTTTCAATTTTTTCTGAGCTTAAAAAACCTTTTTTAATTAATCTTGATAGTAGTGTTAATGTTGTAGTTTGTTTCCATCCATATTTTTCATACATAGCATTAGTAGCATTAATTGATGCTATTTTAGTATTTGAATCCCAGATAAACTTCATTACTTTTAGTTCTGCTGGTGCTATTTTTCTTGTTATCATACTATCCATTCCTCTCATACCTTCTTGGAAATATATTTTTTCTTCTTTATTTTTTACTAAACTTAGTAAATGAATAATCATTTGCTAAATCTCTAAAAGCCTTTTTTCTAAGTATATTTAGTTGCATATAGTCAGGGTTATTTAAAATAAACTCTTTATCTGATTCTATGTCTATATTCAAGGTATTTTTTTCATTTCTAGATTTAATTAGATTTCCATTTCCATCACAATCAATTAAAAATAAAAATTTACCAACTTGTACTATCTTAAAAAGCTCATATAGTCCACATTCTTCCTTATCTACAGATAAAAGCATATCCCCTATTTCTAAAGTATCCAACTTAACACCTGTTTCATTTTCTATGCTTTCTTTTAATAACTTTAAGCTCTCTTTGTTATTTTTCATAATATCACCCTTTATATTATTTTTACTAAATCTCTAACTGTTCAACCATACTTTTTCTCCTTTCTCTTTATTGACAATTACAACTTGTGTTTTTTTACTAATAAATAGCTATTTTTTTATCTCTTAACAAATATGGTTCATTTTAAAGATTTTTTTGAAAATAAATTAATTGATATGTTCCTTTTATGTTTTATATTAATAATTTAGTATATTATCTTGCATATTCTCCCATTTTAACCTTTTAAACGACCAGTTATGCGAAAATATTGACTTTTCAGAAAATTATTGTTAACATCTAAGTACAATTATTTTTATATATACAAATGTTAGGAGGATATATGAAAAAATTAATATTACTATTTTTATTAATTATAATAATCACTGCTTGTTCAAAATCTGATGATGAGGAATATAAGTATGCTACTATTAATACCTCTATGGAAAATAGCTCTGTAATTTCTTTATATGATTCAGAAGGCAATTATAAAGGTAATAAAAAAATAAAATATGGAGGAATAATATTAACAGGATTCAAAACAACAGGTGATGATACCAAAGAAAACATTTACTATACAGCACCTGCAACTAACAATAAATCAAATGACTTTGTTCTCCAAATAAACAAAGATACATTAAAACCTAAAACTATAATCTCATCCAAAGGTAATAATCCAACTTTTTTTGTATCTGATCAAAAAAATATCTACTCAGGATCATCTAGTCCAGACGAAGTTTTTCTTTCTAAAACAAATTTAAAGTCCAATGAAATATTAAAATCAACAATATTTAAAAATCTAGGTGTAGGAATAGTATTAGTTGAAAAAAATGAAAAAGTATATTTAATATCTTTTAAAGAAGTTTCCAGCACCTATAAATTAATTTTATCAGTTATAAATAAAGAAAATTTAAGTATCGAGAAAACTATTGATATATCAGATGGAAGTTATGCAACAAGTGCAAAAATTATAAATAACAACCTATATATATTAAAAAATAGAGATGGTAATGATATGCTTTCAAATAAAATTATAAGAGTTAATCTAGATGACTATTCATCTAAAATCATTGAATTACCCTTTGATAACTTATCTCAGATACTGGCTGATGAAAATTATCTTTACATAACTGAAAGCAGTTCTTTAGGTGAAACAACTCAACATAGAGTAGCTAGGTTAAATATAGATAGTTTAGAAATAAATCAATATGATACTGAAAATGAGCATATTTCAAGCTGTATAAATAAAGATGAATTTTTATCTTCTAATGGAGAAGAAATCTATATTTATAATTTAGGTGATTTTAAATTGAAGAAATCTATTAAATTAAAAAAATATGAGAATAAGACTTTTGTATCTTTTTTTATTAATAATTAACTGTTCTTTTGAATGGTTAAAATATATAAATACAAGGAGATGTGAACTATGAAAATTAAAAATTACGTTTCAGGTGTTTTAGTATTAGGCTTAATTCTTATCAATTCTAGCATGTTATTATTCGCAAATGAAGTCCAACATAATGAAAGTCAAAGTGATGAAGCTATAATTCAGAAACAATTAGATGGATTTAAAGAAATAGACCAAGAATTGCATAAAAATGGAATACAAAGTACAGATAAAGATCCAAATCTTACTAAAGCAACATCAGGTACATATCCAACAAGAATAGGTGCTATACTTGTTACTAAAGATGGATCATCAGGAAAACTTATAGGTCATGCAGGAATAGTTCATACAGCTAAAACTACAGTTGAATCTTTCTCTGATGGTGGAGTAAAAGTATATAATAATAATTGGCGTGATAGATATAATACTATTTATGGTTTAGGAGTAGGAAGTACTACAGCAAATCAAGATAAGACTGCTGCAACATGGGCATATAATAAGAGAAATTCTCCATATAACTGGATATTTGAGCAACCAGAACTTACAAATGCGTTTTATTGTTCTCAATTAGTTTATAAAGCATATAAATCAACAACAGGTGTTAATTTAAATTATGGAGGAGGAGCTGTATTTCCATATGATTTAGTAAGATCAGGAGAAACATATACTTCTTATACTAAAGGTGTTTAATTCATTACAATTTTATCTTAATATATAAAAATAAATAATTAGTCAGATAATATGTTCCTTTTATGGTAGATAGCTTAAACAAAACTACTATCATTAAGGGAACATATTTTTTATTAGAGAATTTAAATTTATTTCAAAAATAGTTAAATTTTATACCATATTATATGTAATAAAAAATTTAAGCATAGTTAATGCATATAAAAAATAAGCTATACATGTTAGCGATAAAGGGGGAATTTTCTTGATTAAAGCAAAAAAATTAAATAAATATAATATACTTTACATTGTAAATATTCTTAAAAAATTACGTATAAGCACTTACCTATTAATACCATTATTATTTTTTTTATTAGTTTTACCAAAACAACTAATTTACATTTCTATATTAACTTTATTATTTTATTCAATTAGCAAATTATATGAAAACAAGCCTTATAAATCTATTGAAGTTGATACTGAACCATTCAATAATGTTGAAACTACCAATGAATCTCATGAATCTAAATTTAAAGATACCTTATTCATCAATCAGATAATTGATAAAAAAGAACATTGTATATTACATAATTTTAAAGTGCATTGGAAAATCTATCTTGAGGAAATGGTTATAGATATAACTACTGTAAAATTATTTTATTATGATAATGGAACTATAGCAAAAATATGTGTATTTGATAATAACATAGACATATATTTTAATGATAAAATAACACTTGAAACGCTTTATTATAAGCTACAAGAATGCAGTTCTTTTTCAGATCTTACATCAATTTAAATCTATTTAGATAAAGTAATGTAAAGTCAATAAATTTTGATGGTATTAACTTTATAAATATACTTCAAGAGAGGAAATAGTTATTCAAGAATATAGACTAGATGTTCATTCTATATTAAAAGAATTTAAATTATGATATTAAAAAATAATTTTCAAAATTAAAACTGTTATTAAGTGATTATAAATCATTTTAATAACAGTTTTTTTATTTCTTATAAAAATTTTCAAAAAAGACTTCTAAATGCCCCATATTATATATGAATTAAATCAAAGCTATCTTCTAGCACTAAAAAAATAAGCTGTCACTATCAGCATAACAAATAAAAAGGAGGTTTTTTTAATGAAATCAAAATCTTTATTATTATCTTCACTCTATCGAAAAGATTTAGGTGAGATATTTAAAAACTTTAATGAGATTAACAGACAAAATATTTTTAAGACAAAAAAAATTTTATTCAATTTAGGATTCCCAGTAAGATATCCAGCTAAAGCAAACACTATATTAAAAAAATTAAAAATTAAAGAGAATAATATAGAAAAAGAAATTGCTTTATTTTATTCAAAACCAGACAATTCAAATGATATTATTACCATTACTAAAGAAAATACCATAAAAATACTTATGGAAGATGGTAATATCTTTGGGGTAAAAAAAATTCTATTCTATTTAGGATTTAAAGTAAATCACTCTAATAATACAGACATTAAATTTAGAAAAACTATATTTAAAAAAAATGCTGAAAAAAAATCAGCTGTACTACTTTATTTAAAATCTAGTAGAACAAATGGAAATATCATAATTTCTAAAGAAAATGCTTTAGGACTTTTGGACGAAGAAATCCATCTTGTAAAATGTATAAATTGTGGTCATTATGATGATTCACTGTATGAGCTATTAGGATTCAATATGCCTTGCTGTGATTTTATTAATAAAACAATTAATAATTGTATGAATTTTCATAAATGTAATTATTATTATGAAAATAAACTAAAAAAATCAAATTATAAAAATTAGGAGTGATTTATATGATTAATTTTGATGAACTACAAAAAAATTTGGACTCCCAAATAGAATTATCAGGAGATGATATATTAATAAGAAATTTATTAGAAATGTGCTCATCCCTTCCAAAAATTAATGAGAAAGTATTAAAAAAGATACCATCAAGAATTTTTGTTAAAGTATCTTCTATGCTATCTATAGATAATGTTGAAGAGAACCATATTATAAATGACATGATTGAATTTGAATATTTAAAAGAAAACTTATCATCAATTCCTCAATCTACTGATGAAGAGGAGGAAATATACTAATGTTTAAACATATTGGCCAATCTGAGAAAAATATATTGATGTATAATCTAAAAGAACTTTCAAAAATAAAGATCTCTTTCAAAGAAAATTATATCAATACAAAACAATTTATTAATATGAAATTATCATTTAATGATGCTTTAGATTTTTATATTAGTTTATTAAAATCTAATAATTGTTATTGTTGTGTAAATAGAAATAAAATCATCTTACAATATCTAAAAAACTTTAATATGATAAATACAAATATTATCAACATTATTCTTAAAAGCACTAGTGATATGATTTCAGAAGTTACTCAAGATGAAAATGCATTTGAGTTAGTTGAAGAATTATTTAATACACTTGAAAGCTTCTGTAATATTAATCATATTTTTACTAGTTATTATGATCTAATCACTTCTCGTTATGAAAAAACTCTTATGTACAATGATACTAATATGTATAAAATATTTGAAGATATTATTTTGTATATAGAAGATTGTTTAGAAATTAGTTCCAAAAAAATCGAAGATACTTATACATTTCATGATGAATTTTATTCTTATTTTACTAATGATATCATGGTTATAGCTATTAATATTGCTATAAAAAATAATATAATATCACTAATAAAAAACCTGTTTATAGATGATTATGGTGATGATTGCTATTGTTCAAGCGGATATACTTTTTTACGTATTTCTACAAATACTCTGAGTAAATCAGGAATTAGAACTGATGTTTTTATATTGATTTTATTAAGTATCTTGGAGGAGAGATATAATGAAAACTATATTATTTGAATTAATAGAGAATAGTAACACAGTTAACCTTATAGAAAATAATAATGGAAGAAAAAGAGTTAAAACATTGCTTGTCTCAGATTTTATAAGTAGTATACTCTCATCTTCTGAATTAAAAAACCTGTCAGATATACCTTTCTTCAGTCCTATATATCAAGAAAAAGATAACATGAAACTTATTCAGACAATTCAATTAAATAAAACAACAAAGATCTATATTATACTTCGAGAGGAACTATCTGCTCCTATGAGTTTTGGTAAAGATTTTTATAGTGATATAGGTATGCCAAATTTATTGTTTGCAATAAAAATTGTTAATAATATCTTTAGTAAATTATATGTATCAGTATCCAAGACAAAAAATATAAATGAAAATACTCAATTATTTATTTATCCATTTTCAAATGTATATAACAATGGAAATGTTTGTTTAGGTTCTAATCAAATTAATTTAGATTTCAACAAAATAGAAAATATTTTTCTAGTACCAAATATCTTTTTTAGCATGGCAAATACTATTGACTACTTTTCTGTAGAAAATAACACACAAAATCTAGATTATTTAGAATTACTAGAATATCTAAATCATAAACAATTTGACAGTAATCTATTAATTAAAAATTATACTTATAACGAATGGACCAAAAAACTTATTCAAAATAAATTATAAATTGGAGGTAAAATGTGATTTTAATATGTGGAAAAAATAATTTCAAAATAAAACGTAATTCATTAAATATAAAATACACTAATGATAAAGGAAAAATTATAGAAGAAGCTGTCAATGCAAATAGACTCTTTGACTTATATGTTTCTTGTGAGAAGGCTATGTTATTTGAATTATTAGATAATCAAGGTAATTATTTAGAATTTATCATTGAAGACATAGAGAATCTCTCAGAATATTTAATTAATGAAAATTCTAGTCTAAATTTATATCTATATTGTGCAGATTTAGAAAAAACACCTATAATATCAACAAAGAAAGAGCTAAAAGAAATAGATAAAAGAAATGTATGTGTTATAAAAGAAGAAATTACTGAAAATACCAAACTTAAAATTATTTCTTTTCCTAAAAATTGGACTAGAAAAATGCAACAATTTTGGTTAAGAAAAAACAAGTATCCTATAGTAACAGAATATTATAATTTTACTTATGATTGTTTCTTAACTCAATATTTAGCATGTTTTGTTAAATATAAAAAAAATATTGTAAGCCTATATTGGTATTCTCCTGAAGATTTATTTAATCCTCAGCTTTTTAATAAAAAATTTGCAATGAAGATAATTAATTAATACATTTATGGAGGTAAATAAAAATGAATTTTACAGAATTATTTAGTAAACAATTAAAAAATTTAAATGAAAAACCTAAAGAGGACAAAAACAATACACCTAGTATAAATGATAATAAAAATAATACAGGTAATGTAAATAAATACTTAAAGCTTGAATCAGAATGTAAAGAATACACAAAGATTATAGTAAAAGTGTTTGGTAAAGTTATAAAAGAAATAGACAATGAAGAAGATATAGAAAATATAAAGATAAAAGGTCTTACAGAAGAAGTACTTTATACTTTTGGATACGAGGAATTGGGTAAATCCCCTGATTGGAGATTGGAACCTAGTCATGATAAAATAGTTGCTTATTTATCTGCTACATATAGCAACTTTAAAAATAAGGGGTAGTACTATGATTTCAATAATAATAGTTGGATGTGGAGCAACAGGAAGTCATTTAATTACATTGCTATCTCAACTGGCCATTTCTGAAAAAAAAATTGATGAAATTATACTCATTGATGGTGATATAGTTGAATCTAAAAATTATCGTAATCAAAAGTTTACTTCTAAAGATTTAGGTATAAATAAAGCAGAGGTCCTTTCAAATAGATATAATAAATTAGGTATAAAAGTATCTTTTATTGATGAGTATTTAGTTGATAAAAAACTTGTTGTAAATTTAATTAAAAATTCTTTAAATGATTTTATACTTATTGGATGTGTTGATAACAATAAAGCACGTATCGTTTTAAATGATGTATTTTATGATAGTTGTATTAATTCTCTAGTTTACATTGATACTGGTAATGGAGAAGGAGATGAAAGAACTGGACAAACTGTAATTGGTGTTAAATGTGAAAATAACATAATACATCCACCTGTTTGCAATTATTTCCCAGAGATTTTGACTTCAAAAGAAGAGGTTAAAAATGAAACATATTCCTGTTCTGAAATACAAAAACATCCCCAAAATTTTGCAACTAATATTCTAAGTGCTACAACTGCTTTCATAATAACAAATAATATCATTTGCTTAAATAAATTTAATAAAAATTTATTTGTATTTAATTCAGATACAGTTTCTATTTTATAAAATAACAAATAAAAATAGCACAAACAAAGAAGCTCTTAAAGGCTTCTTTGTTTATATTATTATACTAGGAGGTAAAGCAATTGCTTAAACATATTGGATATACTGAAAAAATTGCTTTTAGAGAATTTTTTAAATTTCTTTTAAAATATAAAAAAATATGTATGAATTTAGACTTAGATATTATTAATCATACTTTCCAATTAGATGAACTTATAAAATATTATTCAAAAAAATTTTCAATAAATTATATGTTCCATGAAATATATAGTTTAGAATATTTATATATCTGCAAAACAGTATTAGAATATTTTATAAAAAATAATGTAGTTCTAAAAAAAGATATAGACTTTGTTATTCAAGGTGAAATACAAAATCATTTAGAAGATTATTTTGACTTTTGCGATGATTATTGTTCATCAAATTATGATTTAGATATCATTGTTAATTTATTTAAAAATTTCGAGAAGTTTTTTAAGATAAAGTTTTGTTATGAATCACTTAGTCATTTAGGTGTTGAACACATGCCATCTAGTCATGAAGATTATGAGATATTTAAATCTTTCATTATTGCTTTAGAGGATGATATAGGCGAGAATGCTACACATGATGATTTTTTTTCAAATTATAAGAATGATTCTTATGTAATTGCTATTAATACAACATTTAGTAAACATATAATAAATTTAATCAATTGTTCTTTTCCTATTTTAGATGATGATTATAATAGTTGTTATATAAAAGATGGATACACATACTTCATTCTTAGTGAAATCGGATTTCAATCATATTCAATTAACATAAATAGTATTATACTTATAATTTTAGGGTATTTAGAAATTTATTTAAATAAAAGTTATAAGTCTTATTTTAACTTATAGAACTAAAAAAAGTCAGAAATGATTTTATATCATTTTTGACTTTTTTGTTAGCTATTTATTACTAAATGGTTGAATGCTTTGCTTATTCTTTTGACTAAACACCATAATATTTGAATAATTCTCTTTTATTTCTTCCATTAGCTTACCTATTTGTCTGATGTTCTTTTTAGGTTATTCTCATTTAATAAACACTTTGATAAATTGTAATATTATGGAAAAAGTAGTTGACTTTTAGACATTAGTCTAATATTATATTAATTAAGGAAGACAATTGTCTAAAAATACTATAAAAGGGGTTTTATTTTATGAATATGAAAAATATTAAAAAAACATTCGCTTTTTCTTTAGCTGTTATGTCATTATTTTCTACTAGCGTTTTTGCTGATACAATTAACATTAATACACATTCTAAACAGCCTAGTTCTTATTCAATTGATTCAAAAGCAATTAGTGGTACTACTTCATTTACAGCTAATGGTAAAAACTATACTAATCATACAGGTTGTGCAAAATTAGTTGCAGGTGTTACAGGTGCTACCACAATAACTTGCAAATCTGGATCTGTTGATAGTGGAATAATGGGTGCACATGCTAATCTATATAATACAAATGGAACTGTTGTTAAAACTACTGGTTGGAAATATAATACAAATAAAACTAGTGGATTTACAGCTACAACAGGATCAACTACTTCAAAAGGAACATATTATACAAAAGGCACTACTAAAGCTTATAATGGAAGTGGATATAAAACAGTTGGAGCAAAACAAAGCCCAATTGCAACTATGAAGAGTTTAGATATAGAGATCTCAAATGAAGAACTAAAAGAACGTCAATATTTATATGAAACTAAGAATATGATATCAGCACTTGGCGTAGGTGATATTGAAGGTTATGTATCTCTTGATGATTTATATTCTGAAGACAGTCAACCAAATACACCAGAAGAAGCTGTTGCTTATATGAATAAAATAGCAAAATCTAATGAAAAATATAAAAGTATACCTCTTTATGATAAAGATGGAGAAACTATTATAGGAGAATATCATATAGACTTATAATATACATAAAAAAACTGATAGAATTATTTTCTATCAGTTTTTTATTTTAATCAACTTTAAATCTTCCTATAATCTTCACACCTTCTTTATCATAAAGAGGTATACTTTTTTTAAATATATTAAAACTTCTTTTTCTTGTATATAAAACGGCTTCTTCTGGTGTTCTCGGTTGATTATCACAATCGTACAAATCTCTTTGTCTTACATACCCTACTTTCTTTCCTATACCTAGAGCTTGTATAAGTTCTGGCTCAATTAGATTTCCATTTGAATCTGTTACAGATGGACCATATGTCTCTCCATTTTTATTATAGCTAATCTTACCATCAGTATCTCCTAATATATTTTCATTTGGCTCAGAATTAGCATTAATAGAAAACATAGACCCAACTATTATAAAAGTTAATAAAAACTTAAAACCTAGATTAATTTTCCTTTTATCTTCATTAAACATACGATTCAACCTCTTTTTTAAAATAATATTTTTTTCATTTCGAAACTGAGATACACATGTTGAATATTTTAATGTTTTTTTATATTTTATTGTATCTAATATTAGATATGCATATTCTTCGATTTCACTTGAAGTATATTCATCAATTACAATTTCATCACAGGATAATTCACATAATTCATTAAATTGTTTCTTTAGTAAATGACAAATTGGATTAAACCAGTGTATTGTACATACAATACTAACCATAGCTTTAAATAAGTTATCTTTCCTTTTATAATGAACTAATTCATGTCTAAATATAAAGTTTAACTCTCTACTACTATATTCTTTTTCTGGAATTATTATTTTATAATCTCTTAATCCTATAATAGCAGGAGAATAAATCCCTTTAACTCTATATACTTTAAATCTTCTATTTATATTTAATTTTTTTACTTGGGCATCTAATACATTAATAATATCTGCATCCAAAACTTCTTCTTGTAAATTTTCTACATAGTTATAAAATTTATAATTAGCTTTTAGATGGCAAAAAGATATTAATATAATACCTAGTATCCAAATATACATAAATATGTCTAGATTAATACTATAACCATATGATATATAGCTATCAATACTATGTTTATAACTCTTAATTATGTTATTGTTGATAGCCAATATATTTAAATTTATTTTAGATATAAATAACATTCTAAATATTATTAAAATACACATTAAATAATAAAACTTATAACCATATCTATTTACTTTTTTAGTAAATAAAATAAACAAAAGAATTGGTACACTTATATAAATGTTTAATTTCAAAATCTCGATAAAAAGTTCCATAAGATAATTCTCCTACTTTCTTTTTTTTATCCATTTTTCAAGCTCTTTTATATCATCATCTGATATTTCATTTTCACAACCTAGTGATGAAATAAAGCTATGCATAGAATTCTTATGCATAAATTTAAAGAAATCTTTTGTTTCAAACTTCAAATACTCTTCACGTTTAACCTTAACAGTATACACAGTATTTCTACCATCTTTTTCAAACTCTAGAAATCCTTTGTCGCTTAATCGAGAAAGAACTTTTCCTGTAGTCCCTTTTGTCCATTCATGATAATCTTCCATAAAATGAGCTACTTCTCTTGCAGGTATTTTATCCATATCTTTATCCCAGATAAAATTCATAACTAACAATTCAGATTTTGGTATTTTTTTCAATTTAATCACACACCTTTAAATTTATTTTATTAGACATATGTCTAAAAGTCAATATATAAATATCATGTTATATAAATATTATATTAATACAAAGAGATGAAGTAAAAAAGTTCTATTTTTTACACTCCATATTTAATTTCTATTGTTGCGATATTGATATATAACACCATATCATTACAATTCCAGAATTTCTAGTATCTCAAAATCTTTTCGTTACTTTATAAAATCTGTTAAATGAAATGTCATAGTATATAATCAAATTTTTATTCAAAAAACTTTAAAAATTGAACCATATTGTATGTAATAAAAAAATTAGCTATTAATTAGCAACTTAAATTTAAGCTGTATAAATCAGCTACATAAAATGGGGGGAATACATTATGAAAAAAATAAATATTTCATTAAAATTATCTGAAGAGTTAGAACAAATTGTATTTGATAAAGATGAAAGAGTAAGTCTTACTTTAAAAGGTGTATTTTATGTAAATAAACTAGTAGGAGCAAGTATTTTTGAACCAGATAAAATTTATTTTGATGGAGATTATAGAGAAAATCCATATATTATTAATAATGATGATGGTTCAATTTTTAAAGTAATTTCTACCTCACTAGCAGTTTCAAATTATAATAACAATCAAATAGTAACTAAAGCAACAGTAAGTTTTAATGTAGATTCATATCTTTTAGATTCATTTGGCCATATTATTTCTGAAGATTATACAGCTGGTGAAATTTTTAAAAAAGGTACTTCAAAACTTACTGATGACAATTATGTATTGCCTATTAACTCAACATTAGAAATATGTGTAAGTTTAAAAAATACAGAAATTCAAAGAGCTTTAGGACAATATTTATTTAATAAAAATCTTGCTGATAGAAAAGCTCAATCTTTAAGCCAACGAAATGCTTTAAAAAAATTACCTCAATTTAATTGTCCAATTACTAATATAACTGGTTCATCTGGATATAGGATGGCAATTATGACAATTCCTTATTTTTATGATGATGATAAAGAAATTAAAGAAATCATCAATTGTGCAAGAACATTAAATGCTAATGTTTTAAACTGTAAACTTATAAGCATTGATAATGATGAAATCATAGATGCAGTTGATTTAGAGTATCTTAAATCTATTCAAAATTATGATGAAGAAATAAATAAAAAAGAATATTCAAATGAAAGATTAGTATTGTCAACTAAATATGCAGAGTGTAAAAAGAAGATTCCAGAAAAAATAACAAAAGCAATAAACATATTGTTCCCTGATCTCAATTTAGAAGGAGTAAAAAGCTTAAATAATAAAGAAATAAAACTTCTAATACAGTATGCAGAAACATTATAAAATAATTTAACTTATAAGGAGAAAACAATGAGTAATTTAATAAATTTTTTTAAAACTAAATTTAATGAAATAAATCAAAATGGGAATCATAATAAAACAAAAAAAAAGTCAAATAAAAAGAAAAAACTTATCAAAAACCAAATTTCCTTATTTGATTTATATTTTGATAGAACAAATAATATAAAAAGTTCTAATGACAATAATAAATCAAAAGAAATTATTAAAAAAGATATAAAAAAATCCTATAGGAACGATTTAAACAACTGTTTTCAAAATAATTTTACTAAACAAATTACAAATCTAAAATCTAAAATTAGTGAGAAGAAATCAGATATATCTGATTTCTTTTTATCAAGAGAAAATCTATCAACTAATAACTCAGACCGTTATCAAAATAATTTAAATGCTATAACTGTATTAAATAAATTAAATAACTCACAAAAGGATATTACTCTTAATGATAAAACTATTTTATCTAAGTATGTTGGGTGGGGTGGTCTTTCAAAAAAGTTTACTGAAGGTTCTAAAAGTGATGAAGAATTAAAAAAGCTTTTAGGTGATTACTATGACAGTGCAAAAGCTTCATGTTTAACTAGTTTCTATACTCCTGCAATAGTTATAAAGTTTATCTATAGAGTATTGAATAAATTAGGTTTTGAAAAAGGCCGTATACTTGATCCAGCTTGTGGAACAGGTAGATTTTTAGGATTCATGCCTGAAGATATGTATTATAATTCTAAAATATTAGGTATTGAAATGGATAAATTAAGTTCTGATATTGCTACACACTTATATCCATCTTCTAAAATAATAAATATTAAATATGAAGATAGCAAAATAAAAAATGAAAGTATTGATTTATGTATAACAAATGTTCCATTTAGTAATATTCATCCATATGATGTAGAGGATAAGTATCTAAATAAATATAATTTAAATGTTCATGATTATTACTTTGTAAAATCAATTGAAAAAGTCAGAGATATGGGATTAATTATATTTATAACAGCATCTGGGACATTAGATAAAACAGATACTGCTATTAGAAAAATTATCAATGAAAAATGTGATTTTATAGGCTCTATAAGATTACCAATTGAAGTTTTTTGTGATACAGATACAACTACAGATATAATATTTTTAAGAAAGAACAAAAATAAATTATCTTCTGAGAACTGGATAGATGTTGTCAACTATGAAGATTTCTATATAAATAATTATTACAAAAATAATCCTCATATGATGTTAGGTGAGATGGAAATAGTTTCTTCTCAATTTGGTCCAAAACAAGTTCTTAAAAGTACAAAAAGTTTATCTATTAGTGATTATGATAAATTATTGAAATACTTTCCTTCAGATATCTATGAAACACCTCTAAATGATGCATATATGTATGAAGAAGAAGAATTAACGCTTTGTACTGATGATGAACTAAAAGAAGGTGAGTTCATATTAGAGAATGAATTGATTTATCAAAAGCAAGGAAAATATCTTATTCCTTCTTCTTTAATTGGTAAAAGAAAAGAAAAGTTGAAACAGTTTATAATAATTAAAGATACTATAAAAAATATAATACAAGCTCAACTTAATAACTGTACAGATAACGAATTAAATGCCCTTCAGAGAAACTTAAATACTAAATATGATAAATACATTAATGAATATGGTTTCATAAGTTCTAGAGGAAATAAGAAGCTTTTATCTGAGGATACTTTATACTATCTTGTAGCATCTTTGGAAATATATGATAAGCAAAATGATACATATAAAAAAGCTGATATGTTCTCAAAAAGAACTATAGGTAAATCAAAGCCTGAAAAAAATCCTGAAAAAATAGAAGATGCTATTATGATTGCATTCAATAATTATGGATATTTAAATATGGATTATATCTGTAGCATAATGAATAAATCATATCATAATATCAAAGATGAATTATTATCTAAACAACTTGCTTATATTGACCCTTTGACAGGAGATTTAGTGGATAGAAATAGTTATTTATGTGGATATGTTAAAGAAAAATTAAAAGTAGCCAAAGAAGCATCAATAAAAAATAATGCTTTCTTAGTAAATGTTAAAGCACTAGAAGCTAATCAGCCTAAATATGAGACAGATGTATTTTTTAATATTTCATCTACTTGGATACCTTCAAATGTAAAATCTGATTTTATTGAAAAAACATTAGAGCTTAGAAAAAATTCAATTCAACTATTATATTCAACACACCTTGGTTATTCAATAAATTGTTCTGCTTATATACCTATAAATAAAAATGAGTTCATATGGGGTACAAAAAGAAGAAAATCTCTATCTATTGTTGAAGCAGCATTAAACATGAAAACTATAACTATCACTGATAAAGAAACAAAAAATGGTAAAGAAGTTTCTGTCAAAAACTTAGAAGAAACTCAACTTGCTATGAATATATTAGATAAATGGCTTATAGCTTTTCATAGCTATGTAACAAGCAATAGCTATATTCATAAAGAATTACTTGATATATACAATGAAAAGTTTATAGATTATAAAGAAAAAGAATACAAAAACATACTAAATGATGTTAGAATAAATCCTAATATAAAATTGCGAGAACATCAATTAAAAGCGGCTAGTAGAATAGTTACATCTGATTGTAACACCCTTCTATGTCATAGTGTTGGTTCAGGAAAAACTTATACAATGGTTACAGCTGCACAAGAATTAAATAGGATATCTAAAATAGATTCAAAAAGAGGTAATAAGAATCTATTTGTTATACCAAATTCGCTTTGTGAGTCTGGACAATTTGCCAAAGAATATTTTAATTTATATCCTCAAGCAAATATTTTAGCTACTACTTCAAAGGATTTCTCTAAAGCCAATAGAAGAAAAATTATAGCTAAAATCGTTACATGTAACTGGGATAGTATAATAATTCCACATTCTGTTTTAGGATTAATACCTTTAGAAGCTGAAACAGAACTAAAGTTAGTAGAATCAGACCTAAAGGAGTTAAATAAAACGCTTAAGTATTATAGAGATGAGTGTCCTGACTTTTCTATAAAAAAACTTGAAACAATAAAAGAAAGTTATTTAAATAGAATTAAGGAATTAAATGACATGCACAAAGATGAAGCTCTTCTTTCATTTGAAAAACTTGGTATAACAAACTTATTTATAGATGAAGCTCATAATTTTAAAAATTTATATTTTAATACTACTATGCAAGTACCTGGAATATCTTCTTTAAAAACAAAGAAAACTCAGGATTTATACAATAAACTAAGATATTTTAAATCTGTGAATGGAAATAAAGGTGTTACATTTGCTACAGCAACTCCTATCTCTAATAGTATTTGTGAAATGTATACTTTACTTACTTATTTAAATAAACCTTCTCTAGAACATTATGGAGTAGATACTTTTGATGCTTGGGCGAGTACCTTTGGTTCAATCATTTCTTCAATGGAAGTAGATCCAACTGGACAAGGTTTTAGATTTCAACAGAGGTTTGCTAAATTTTGTAATGTTCCAGAATTAGTTAATATATTTAGACAAGTTGCTGATGTGGTTAATATCTGTGATATAGAAAACTTAGATATTCCTAAAGTGACAGAAGGAAAACCTATAGTAGAAATTATAAAACCTACAAGCCAAATGAGAGAATATATAAATTCTCTTGTAGAGCGTGCAGAAAAAATTCATAAAGGCTCATATAATCCAAGAATAGATAATATGTTAAATGTAACTACAGATGGTCGATTAATGGCTGTGAGCCCTGCATTAGTTGGAATTAGTGGTATATCACCAAAAATAATAAAGGTTGGTGAAAATATAGCTTCTTTATATCATGAAGATAAAATAAGTACACATTTAGTATTTTGTGATCTAGGAACACCTACTGGTAATTCACATAATGTTTATGATGATATAAAAAATGAACTCCTAAAAAATAATGTTTTAGAAAAAGACATAGCATACATACATGATGCAAATACACCAGAAAAAAGAAAGAAGCTTATTGATGATTTTAATAATGGTATTATTAGAATATTAATTGGTTCTACTTCTAAAATGGGAGAGGGAACTAATTTTCAAAAACATTTAAAATCACTTCATCATGTAGATGTGCCTTGGAAACCTTCTTCAATTTCACAAAGAGAAGGTAGAATATTAAGACAAGGAAATTTAAATAAAGAAGTATCTATTTTTAGATATGTAGTTGAGGGTTCTTTTGATGCATATTCGTGGCAGACAATAGAAATAAAAGCAAAATATGTAGCTCAGATTCTTAATAATTCTTCATCTTCTAGAACTGCTGAAGATATAGGTAATCAGCTTATGAGTTATGCCGAAACAAAAGCATGTGCTTGTTCTGATGATAGAATTTTAAAATTATGTGAAATAAATAGAGAAATTCAGATAATTGAATTAAACAAAAAAGCATTTTTAAATCAAAATTTACTTACTTTACAAGATATAAAGTCAATAGAAAACTCTATAGAAGCTTTAAATATATCAATATCTAAATTAGAAGAAGATATTAAGGTATATGCTTCTAATTCTAATGATTTTAAAATAACATTAGATGGAAAAACTTATTTTGATAATAAAACAGCTATAGAAACTCTTGGAGAAATTATGGATAGTGGAAAAGTTGGTTTTTTAGGTGAAATTTATGGCCTAAATATAGTTTATGAGAAGGAGTTTACATTTGATAATAAAGTTAGGGAATTTATTTCACTTGGTAATAACTATAAATTTGAATTTTCTGCTTTGAAAACTCCTAAGACTTTAATTAAATATTTTATGGAGTATAGTAAAACTAGCACAGATAAATTAAAGAGCTTAAAAGGAATATATTTTTGTAAGAAAGATGAACTTGTATCTCTTAAGGAAGTTTTAAAAAATAAGTTTACAGAAGATGATAAATTAGAAACTCTTATGATTTCAAAAGCTAAACTTGAAAATGAGTTAAGAATTGGAAATACTGTAATAAAAGAAAACAACTTAGAGCATAATGCAGTAGAAAAAAGTGAATTAATAACTAACCCTGACAATATGCCTATAAAAGATAAAACAGATAGTAATTATCTATTTACAGGCAAAAGGTTCCTTACTAAAGGAGTAGATTGTGAGATTCCAATTAAATTACAAATATTTATGTGGAATTTAATAGATGAGTTAAAGATAAAAAAAGATTATCTTCAAGTATTTGATATAACTCCTATTAATTCTAGTTATGTGTCTGTTACACATAAACAAGAAATACCTAAGTATACATCTACTTATAAAGTAGAACAAAGTACGGATGTGAATTTTGAAATAGATGCTAAAAAAACAATCTTTGTAATAGATGATATTGATCATGTTACAATGCTATTAAGTAGTGAATATTAAATAAAATAATGTATAAAACTTAAAAAATAGATAGATTTATAATCTATCTATTTTTTTCAGTGTTATTTTATCATTATAAATACTTATAGTAAAAATATCTTCCTCTTTTATTTCTAATATTCTTCTCCATTTTAATGGTATCAATATTCGTGGACTTACTCTTCCTTCAGAATTAGGGTGAAAGTATATTAATTTTTCTACTTCATCTATTAAATTATTTTCTGGACCTTCATTGTCTATACTTTTTTCTATTGTAATTTTATCACTATAAAGTCTTAATCTAAATTTATCTTTTTCTTTAACATTTAGATATATTATCCAGGCTAATGGAATGCTTATTAATGATGTAATCCTTAATTTACTCTTTACAAAGATGAGTTTTTTATCTTTTTCATCTTCTAATGGCCATGCCAAGATTTTACAAATACTAACTAAAGTTGTTGTAGATATCTTATTTTTTAGTATCCTTGTGTATGTACTACTATGTATTCCTAGATATTTACAGAATTGTCCTTTTGTAAACTCAAAGTCTTTTCTCTTCAATTCTATTTTTTCAGCAATATTCATTATTTATTTTTACCTCTTTCAACAAATATTTATATTAACTACAGTAACATACTTTATGTTACTGTAGTTAATATAAAAAGTTTCAAATTTTTTTTTAAATAGCCCCATATTATAAGAAGAAATAAAAGTATAAGCTATGTATTTTAGCAAATAAAAATTAGCTGTATTTATCAGCTTAACAAAATAGGGGGTATTAAAATGTTTCAAAAACTAAACTTAACAAATGTAAAATGTTATGATGATAAAACAATAGATTTATCAAAGCCAATAGTCATAACAGGTAAAAATGGAGTAGGAAAATCATCTATCTTAGAAAGTCTTATATTTGCAATATTAGGATATATACCTGGTTGCGATAAAAAAACATCTGATATGATGAAAATATCAAAATATCAAAATGGATTTTCTGTAAAATTATATACAGACAATGGAATTATACAAAGATCCTTGAATTCAAAAAAATCAAGTGGTAGTGAAGAGCTGTATTTTTCAGAATCTAAAGAGAGTAAACTTAGTGGTAAAAACAAAGATATAATAGATAAACTTGGAATAAATACAACTTTTTTTGATATTAATAATTTTCTTTCTTTAAACTCAAATGATAAATCTAAACTAATTTATTCTTTAATATCGACTGGTAAGTATGATAAACATTATCTAAGTTCAAAATTAGATAGTATTATCCCAGAAAACATATTAAATGAGTTGATGTATGCATATCAAGATAAATATTCATTTGAAGAAAATCTTAATAAATTATTAGATTATGTTTCAAATAATAAAAAGATTATATCCAATGATATAAAAGAAATTAAAGCAATTATCTTTCAGTTAACATCATTAAAATGTGATACAAAAATTGATATAAACAATAACATAGATAATGAAATTGAAAAAAAGCAGTCAGAAATTTATAAATTAAGAAATGATATAGATAATATAAAAAAAGAAACTCTAAAAAAATCTGAGATATTAAACAAATATAATAATCTCAAAAATAAAATTGAAGTAAATAAAGATAAAAAGAAAGACCTATATAGTGAAAAGGAAAAGTTGCAAAAAAATATTTTTAAACTACAAGATTTTAAATTTGATAATGAAATTAATACAAAGCTAACAGAGTTAAATAATACTTTAAAATCTCTAGAGCTTACTGGTATTGAAATTAAAAATAAAAAAACTAATATAGAAAATAAAATTAAAACTAATAATGATTTAATAAAAACAATAAATGAGAGAAATAAATTGAAAAAATGTATTATTGATGAAAATATATACTGTAACAACATGGAAGGCTTTAATTCATCAATAAATGCCTTAAACGATGAATTAAAATCCTTCTCCAATATTTATAATGATATATTAAATAAGTATAATTTAGCTAGAAAAGATTATCATGAAATTGGTAAAACTAAAAATAGTCTTTTAGAAACAATTAGTGAACAAGAAAATAAGATAAAAGAAAATAACATTGAATTATCAAATATAAAAGAAAGAATTAATAATATTGACAAAGAAATTCTGAATATAGATAATCTAACAGCTGAGTTGGAAGCATATGAGCATGCACTTAAATTATTTAATAACTCTGGTAATATAGATTTACTTGAAAAAATGTTATCTTTATCTCAAAAAGATTTAATTGATTTAAAAGATAAATGGAAACAACAATTAGATATAAAACAAAATATGATATTGTTAGAAAAAAATGAATCTATTAGAGAAGATAAAGAAATAAAATTAGAACATTACAAATCATTAGAGAAGCTTTTAAAACAAGAAAAATCCAATTTAATCAATAATGGTATAAAACCTTTTATACATTTGATGAACCAGGTTTTATTAGAAATTGGGATTAATAATAAAACTGTTTTTATTAAAAATGAAAAGAATAAGGTTGATTTTGGATTTATAATGAACTCTAAAGAGATATCTTTTGAAGCTCTATCAACTGGTGAAAGCTTGATATTTTTAATTGCTCTGATGGCTGCTATCTATCAAAGCAATGATTCATACTTTAAATTACTTGCTCTAGATAATTTAGAATTACTTGACCATGACAATTTAACATTTATTTTTAAGAACATTGATAAGTTAAATAAATACTTTGATAATATAATACTAATAGGAGTGTTAGATCACTTTAATTTAGAAGAATTCTCCAATAGTATAAATATTCATAGAATATAACATTAAAAGGGAGAGGTATTATAATACCTCTCCCTTTTAATGTTATAATGTAATGGTGTACCATTGTAGAGTTAAAATTTAAAGGAGACATATTCTATGCTAATATATTTATCATTAATTGATTCAGAAGATGACAAATTAAAGTTTGAAGAAATCTACATACAATATAAACAAATAATGTTTTATACTGCTAATAATATATTAAAAGATGAGCATCTATCAGAAGATGTTGTACATAATTCTTTTATAAAAATAATAAAAAACCTATCAAAAATTAATCAAGTTAATTGTCCCAAAACAAAAGCTTTTATCGTTATAATAGTTGAGAGAACAGCAATAGATTTATATAGAAAGAGAAAAAAACAAAATATAGTATCAATAGAAGATGATTTCTATAATACTGAAATATCAAAATCACTAATTGAAAATAATAATGAAGATTATGATGAAATTGATACAGCCATAGCAAATCTCCCACCAAATTATCGCCAAGTTATTCTCTTAAAATTTAGTCATGATTATTCTGATGCTGAAATATCAAAATTACTAAATATATCACAGGATAATGTACGTAAAAGAATACAAAGAGGAAAAAAGAAACTGAAAGAAATCTTAATTGAATTGGAGGTGCAAAGCGTTGAGTAAAATTAATATTACAGATGAGATGCTTTATAGACATGCTTCAAATGCTGAAAAAATTATTCTAGATCAATTACCACCAGACGAAGAATTAAATCATGTTTTTTCTAAAAGATTTGAAAGGAAGATGAAAAAACTAATTCGTCAAGAAAAAAGAAATCCTTTCATTAAATATACTGTTATCTATTTAAAACGAGTTGTAGTTGTATTTTTAATAGTTGTAACTGGATTATTCACAATAACTATGAGTGTTGATGCTCTTCGAAATCAATTTATCAAAATTGTAATAGAAATTTATGAAGATTTGACAGAATTTATTTTTTCTAAAGATATTCAAACTGATAAGGAACTTGATTTTATATTAAAAGAACCTAAATATATACCAAAGGGTTTCAAAGAAGTTGAAAGAGAAAGTTCTAAAGAAAGTATTTTTATTGGATATGAAAATACCAAAGGTGATGAAATAAGATACCGTTCAAATCAAATTAATTCAAGTTCTGTAATAATAGACACAGAAAACGCAGAAGTAAGTAATATAACTATAAACAAAAATAAAGCTAAGTATGTTGTCAAAGACGATACTATAATTTTATTTTGGAATGATGAAAAAGATACATATACTATATATCTAGATTCTATCAACAAAGAACACTTGAAAAATTATAAAGAAGAATTACTGAAAATTGCAGAAAACATAAAATAAAAAAATTTTTACAGAAAGTGTCACAAACCACCTTTTTATTTCGTTATCTAAGTGTAAAGAAAATAAGGGGGTGGTTTTTTGTACTATAAAAAAATCTTTTTTACAGGAGCTTGTGCCTTAACACTTATTTCATCATTTGGAATACAAGCACTGGCATATGAGCCTTTAGAAACTAGTGAATATCTAGAAGATGGAACTGTTTTTATGGTAAATATTAAAGGAGCTGGTTGTGATTTGAAAATTACTTCTGGAAAAGCTCATATCTCATGTTATGTAGATGGTAAATTAGGAACTTCAACATCTATTACAGCAAAATTACAACAAAAAAATAAATCTGGAACATGGACCAATATTTCTACCTGGTCAAATTCTAAAAAAAGTTCTTGTAGTTTATCTAAAGATGTTAGTGTATCAAAAGGACATTCTTATAGATTATCGGTAACTGTAAAAGCAGGAAATGAGAGCAAAACAATATTCAGTCCTATTAGAGTTTATTAGTTATAAATTCCATAAAATCTTGGATATTTATAAATTTAATAAAAATATTAAAATAAAAATTTGTTTTACATTAGAGGAGGAGTAAATATGAGTTTAAAAAACAGAAAAATGCGTACAATATCATTGGTTTTGATAAGTAGTTTTATGATTTCTAGTTTCCCAGTTAGTACATTCGCTTTAAGTAATAATGACAGTAACATAATATTAAGTCAAGATAAAAATATTTCTGTAAATATTCTTGAAGATAATAGTGAAAAAAGAGTTGTTGAAGTAATTAGTAATGATACAAAAACTGTAGTTACATATGATAAAATTAATAATATAATTACAGGAGATGAAGTTAATTTAAATACTGCTGAAAAGAATTATATAAATATTGATCTTAACGATACATCTTCATATGATAATGATAATAGTATATCTTCAAGAAAAGCTCAAATTACAAATTCTTCAAGATTTTCTAAAATCTATTATGCTGCTAATGGAAAGAAATGGTCAATAAAAAATACAAAAGGTTCACTTAAAGGTCGCACAGAAACAAGTAAGAACTCAGTTAATCTATACAGATTTAAAGATGCAGTAGATTCTTGCAGAAAACTAGAAAATGCATCTTCTCGTGGTATGGATACTACTAAACTTGGGTTAGCTATTGCTGGAGTTACAGCTGAAACAGGTGTTGGAGCTGTTATTGGTATTTTTACAGCTATAGGTGGAGCTTCAAGTGCTGCTTATAAGTTTTATGATTCTCTTCAGTATAGAAAAGAAGCAGACAGACTATTTAGTATGTTATAAATTATAGGAGTGGTTTTCAATGTTGATAAATTATTATGATAGGGGTTATTTCAAACAAATATATATTACAAGTATTCTTGTGATAATATTTTCGATAATATGTGCATTCAAAGTAACTTTTCTATTCTTGTTACTTGCAGGGTTTTATTTTGAACAAACATATAAGTTTTTAATAAAGTATAAAAATAAACTTTATATTTCAATTACAGATGATGATATTTTAATTGATAACAAATATATTTTCAGAGGTAAAAATACTAAAAACCATATAAAATTTGAAGATATAATAAGTGTTAATAAACAAGATAATATTATCGAAATTTTCACAAATGAAAACTCTTATTGTATATATCTAAAAGCTTTAAGCATTGAAAGCGAAGAATATCTAATAAGTAGACTAAAATAATTTTGTTGATTTTACATGTTCTAAATAAAAAGGAATATCTTTTTAGATATTTCTTTTTATTTAAGTTTTTTAAATGTTAATTTAGCACTTTTTTTTGCTTTTTTAATATAATATTTACTTTTTAAATCTTCAAATAAACAAAGCCCATTTTGAAATAAAGAATCAAAAACTACGAAAGTAACAAGTGCTTCAGTAAAAGAATCTTCTGATATAATTTTAAAAGCTTTATTTAAAATATCTGTATGAAAAAACTCCAATTTCATAAGAATATAAGATAAAAAAAGTATTAAGTAGATTAAGAGTTTTGTTAGTTCAAAAAATTTAAACTTAAATAAATCAGAAAATGCATATAGTAATATATATATATATATTGCTATAATTAGAGTAAAAGCATAACAAAAAAGTTTAGTATCATCTTGTAATGAATTAGATTTTATTTGTAACAGTATAATTAGAAAAAGAATCAATATAAAAAATACAATAATTATCATTAAAAAAATTAAAATAGATAAAATAGCTTCAAAACCTGTATTTGTTCTATTAAGAGATCTCTTTTTTAAGCTCTTAAATGTTACAATACTTGAAATGAAAATCAATAAGAGGTATAAATAAGTAATAAAATTACCAGGATAAAGACCTCTTAATTTTAATTCTAATATAATCATAATGCCTAAAATAATAGGAAAGCACTCTTCAAGTCTCAATAAATAATTAGTTACAACATTTCTAGCATCTTTTTTAAGAAAATTATATGATATAATAATAAAATATGCTAAAAGAAAAAATAGAAATTCTATAAAAAATCCAATTTTTAAAGACCAAAATTCTAAATCATAATTTATAAAAAGGAAAAAATACATAATTTCAAAAATTTGAATATTAAAACATATCCGAAAAATCCTAAATTCTTTTGAAAATTCAGTGTTAAGGCTAATTTTTTCTCGTTTTATTAACCCAAATAAAATTGTAAATAAAAAACATTCACTTAATACTAAAGATACAGACAATATAAAAGATATCTCTATATTCATATCTCTATCAAGAGATTTCAAATAATAACTCATTAAAAATGTGAGCGTTATCTGAAAGGCAATTATAAATATTATGTAATATGTATATTTGTCTTTTTCTTTGTAATACATAAAAGTCTATTCCCCCATTTCAAATTGAACACTAATTAATCTAATTTTACTATATGAGATAGAATATAAACTTTTGAAGAATCTTTCTATACATAAGTAAGTTGTATTTGACATAATACAAGTAAAGTAACTTAATAAAATATAAATTTATTCTTTGGGATATGGTAAATTATATTTTATTGCATATTCTATTGCAATTTTTTTAATTGGTGCTCCACAATTCCATTTATCTTCTACTGCCTTTTCATAAACTTTTTTATTAATATTATCATCCTCTTCTAAAATATCTTCTTTTTCTCCATACTTTACATCTTGAGAGGCTTTTATTTTTTCATTAATATAATTTTCATTTTTATTTTTTAAACTTCCATTAAAATTATCAAATTTATTTTTTGAATATTTTCTCTTAGATTTTTGTTCATTATATAATCTATTATCATTTTCAAATTCTTTAATTGTTTTAATATTTTTCTCTTTTAAATTTTCTAATATTTTCTTTATGTAGCTGTATTTTTTCTTAATATCATTTTCAGAAACATTTATAAAAATTTGTTCCCAAATTTCTATATCTAAATTATCAATGTTTTTTTCTATCAATTTTTTCATTCCTGGTTTTACTTCTTTATCAACTTTTAATTTAACATATAGATTTTCAATTTTATTGATTTTATTTTCTTCATCAACAACAACCTTAAAATCAGTATCACTAGAATCAGTATTACTATACGGTAAATTTTCCCGTTCTTGTACGGTAGTTTTTACTGTTCTTGAACGGTAGTTTTTACCGTTCAAGATTTTTTTTAGTTTTTTCTCTGAACGGTAAAAACTACCGTTCAAAGTATTTTTAAGGTTTATGGACTTATTTTTTTCTTCTTTTTCTCTATATTTTAAAATTCTTTCTCTTTCAAGTATGCGTTTTTCTTCAACATTATCTTTAAATTTATCTATATACAATGATAGTTTATTTATTTTAACATCAACCTGTTTAAGATATAAAAGATTAGATTTGCCTTGCCCTGTTTTATCTTCTTCTAATAATCCAAAATTTATAAGTTCATTTTTATAACCACGTGCAGTTTTCTCACTTACTCCTAAAAATTCACTCATAGAGATCTGATCACATTTAATAAATAACCTATTTTTATCATCATACCATTGATTTGAAAGGGACAACTTAGTTCTATCTAATAAAAATCCATATAGTATTTTAGCTTGAACTGAAAGAGGTTTCTTGTCAGATGGCTTAATATATTTATCCTCATAAAACAAAGCTTTTGGAATTTGTATATGTAATTGTTTTAAATCTTCTTCTACTGTAAAATAATCTCCCAT